>CAXNGF010000015.1:0-15601 GCA_964201905.1 Limnohabitans sp.
GCAGCTTCAAAGGAAGCTTTTACCAATTTCAAAATTGCAGCGAAGTTTGTAACAATTGGGCGTAATGGCGCACCAAAGTTGGTGCCTTCATCAATTTGTCATCAAAATGAAATTTATTGAACCCATAATGAAAATTAGTCATTCTGAACTTTTTGAGGCAGATTTCTTTTTTTAATCATGGATGCGACCAATTGAACAAGACTACTTCATTGACTTCTAATGATTCAATTTCTGGCATCAAATTGCTAGATCGTGATAGCAGTATCCTGGCTTTCAATGAGCGCGTGCTGGATTGGGCGAAACGGCCAGAAGTTCCCCTTTTAGAGCGGCTTCGTTATCTTTGCATTGTGTCCTCTAATTTGGATGAGTTTTTTGAAGTGCGTGCTGACTTGCACATGTCTGCTTTCCGCAATGGCGACAATAAAGGCACTTACAACATCAAAACATTTGAGACGGTTTACAACACAGCCAGAGATTTAGTCTCGGAACAATACAGTTTGTACAACGCCGTTTTACTTCCCAGCTTACATAAAGTTGGCATCAAAATTCTTTCTCATGGCGAGAGAAATATTGCGCAAAAGAAATGGGTTCATGATTACTTTAAGCGGGAAGTTAAGCCTCTGTTGGTGCCTGTTGGCCTTGACCCTGCTCACCCATTCCCTCAAGTTGCCAACAAATCTTTGAACTTTATTGTTCAGTTGTCTGGCAAGGATGCATTTGGTCGTTCCAATGACATTGCCATTGTCAAAGTGCCAAGAGTGTTACCCAGGGTCATTCCACTTCCTGCCAAAGTGGCAGGCCATGGCAAAGCTTTTGTTCTTTTGTCCAGCGTTATTCGTGCCCATTTGAATGACTTGTTTCCAAGCAGAGAAGTCGGACAGTTTTCGCAATTCCGGGTCACTCGAAATTCCGACTTGTCAGTGGATGAGGAAGAGGTTGAAAATCTGCGTACAGCCTTGCGTAAGGGCTTGCAACATCGCCAGTATGGACAGGCATTGCGTTTAGAGGTTTCAGAAAGCTGCTCTGAACATCTGTCTGATTTTTTACTCAAACAATTCAGCCTGCCACAATCTGCTCTGTTCCGCGCAGCGGGTCCTGTGAATTTGGTTCGCCTCAGTCAGTTGATTGACCTGGTGGCCGATCCTGAGTTGCTTTTTCCGCCTTATCAAGCAAGTTTCCCCAAGCAGTTGAAACAAGGTGAATCCATTTTTGCACGCATGCAGAAAGGGGATGTTCTCATTCACCAACCTTTTGAAAGTTTTGATGGTGTCTTGGCATTCCTCAAAGAGGCTGTAGAAGACCCTCAAGTGTTGGCCATTAAGCAAACCATTTATCGAACAGGCAGTGATCCTGCCATGATGAATTTACTGCGCGAGGCTGTGCGGCGTGGAAAAGAAGTCACAGCTGTGGTTGAGCTTAAAGCCCGTTTCGATGAAGAAGCCAATATCAATTGGGCTGAGCAATTGGAGTCTGTGGGTGCCCAAGTTGTGTATGGTGTTGTTGGCTTAAAAACGCACGCCAAAATGTTGTTGGTCACAAGGCGTGAGGGCCGTGTGCTTAAGCGATACGGCCACTTGTCGACAGGCAACTACAACCCTAGAACCGCCAAGCTCTATACAGATTTGAGCTATCTCACGAGCGATGCTCGCATTACCGCTGACATGGACACCTTGTTTGTTCATTTAGCCAGTCCCAGTCGTTTGGGCAGAATGAGCAAGTTGTGGGCAGCACCCTTTCTCTTGCAAAATAAAATGGTAGAAAAGATAGAAAGCGTGGGCGCTGCCGCTGCCAAAGGTTTGCCAGCCAGAATTGTTGCGAAAATGAATTCGCTAACAGACCCGGTCCTCATTCATGCCCTCATTTTGGCAGGTCAAAAGGGTGCTCAAATTGATTTGATCGTCAGAGGCGCATGCATGTTGCCAGCTGGCATTCCGGGTAAAACCGACAACATTCGCGTTCGTTCCATCATTGGCAGATTTTTAGAACACTCACGGGTCTTCTTCTTTGAAGCCGACACAGTTCAAGATATTTATCTGTCAAGTGCTGACTGGATGTCCCGCAATATGACACGTCGTGTCGAGCTTGCCTGGCCCGTTTTGGAGTTGTCTCTTCGACAAAGGCTCATAGATGAGTGCCTTTTGGCCTACTTGCATGACACGCGAAATGCTTGGACGCTGGATGCCGATGGTAAATACCGCCGCGTTGAGAAGCAGGGACGTAAACCTCAAAGTGCCCAAGCACTTTTGATGCAGAAGTACTCTCCGGTTCATTCAAAATCCCGTTAAGTTCAACCAATTCGTCGAAACTTGAAAAAGAGTCAAAGATGGATTTAATTTTCTGGCGACACGCTGAAGCTTTTGATGCCCTGGACGGCCAAGATGACCTGTCACGCACACTGACGCCTAAGGGTGAAAAGCAAGCCATCAGAATGAGTCAGTGGTTAGATCGACAGTTGCCTGACGGCATTCGTGTCATGTCTAGCCCAGCGGTTCGGTGCGAACAAACCGTTAAAGCGCTAGGTAGAAAAGTGAAATACAAATCGGAGCTGCTGCCCAATGCCAGCTTGGATGATTTGTTGGTCACGGCTGGTTGGCCAGACTCCAAAATGTCAGTTCTCATTGTGGGGCATCAGCCCGTGTTGGGGCAGGCGGTTGCTTACTTGTTGGGACTTGCAAACGGCGAGTGCTCGGTGAGAAAGGGAGCCGTTTGGTGGCTTAGAAGCCGAGTGAGAGAAGGCGGCACACAAACGATTGTGGTGAGCGTTCAAACACCCGAGCTTCTTTGATTAAGACTTGGCGGGTCGCCCAGTTTTCAGTGCTGGCACATTGGCTAGCGCTGCCAAAAATGCTTTGTCATTGAGGCTACTCAAAAGTTTGAGGCCCGCTCGCAATATTTCACTTTTCTTTGCACTGTGTTTTAAACCAAGGGCTTTTTGTTTCAAGCCAGCGATGGCTTGGTATTCGTCTTTGGGAAATGTGAAACTGTCACGTACCAACTTTGGCTTCTTGAGCTTTGCCTCTAAAGCTGTCTGAGTCATAGGAGCGGCTTTAGGCTGAGAAGCGGTCTTGGTTGTAAGCTTCTTTGGAGGCAGAGTAGGGGGTTTTTTAGCCGAGCTATTGACAGGCTTTCTGGCAACGGCGGTTCGAGCTTTAACGGGTGCTTTGGGGGCGTTTTTACGAGACGCTTTTGGGGCCACTTTGCGCACAGCCTTTTTAGCTGAGGGTTGAGAAGTTTGTGCCTTAGCTGCTTCTGATTTTTCAGTGACTTGAACTGCAGCTTGGTTGGCTGTTGACTGGATTGTGTTTTCAGTGGACATGTTGAAAATTGCAAAAAAGAGTTAAACGTGCAAATAGTTTATATCGTTTTCCCATTGATTTCAACCAATTCCAATTGCCAAGTGGTTTTCTGCCAAGCGATGCACTCTTCTCTGAGCAAATGGGCCGATTGCGGCCATTGCTGAATCCAAGATTTTTTGCACTGAATCAAAAAACCAGTTTTATTGTCATCTGCAATTTTGAGACTGATGCCCTTGAGGTCTGGTTCCCGTCGTGCATGGCACAGAATGGCAGCAACCCTGAGGCTCATCAACTGAATCATGAATTCAGGATTTTTTAATTCGATTTCTAATTTTTTGAGCTTGCCACGATGACCCAAAATGAGTTGGCTTAGTCGGTGCAACTCCGACATGGAAAAGCCTGGCAGATCTGCATTGTCAAGGATGTAAGCGCCGTGTTTGTGGAAATCGCTGTGTGAGATGCGTGTGCCAATTTCAAGCAAATGTGCCGCCCAACCTAGTTTCTTTTCAAGTCTCACAGCGCGGCTTGCGTCACATGTCGTTTTGTCTAAAACGCCTTTGAACAAAGTGACAGCTGTTTTCTGTACGCGTTCTGCTTGCGCAACATCCACGGCAAATCGATTGCCTAAAGCGGCCACCATGGTGCTTCGAAGGTCGGAGCTTTCTTCTCTTTGTAAGAGGTCGTACAAAACGCCATGCCTGAGTGCGCCTTCAGCGGCATGCATGGTGTCAATTTGCATGAGATCGAAGAGGGCGCATAGAACTGCTAAACCGCCACCAATGACTGGTTTACGGTCTTCTTTTACACCTTCCAGCCGAAGCGCATCAACATTTCCAGACTTGATTAATTTTTCTTTGAGCCAATTCAGGCCTTCAAGGGAGATCGTTTCTTCTGGCCATCCAGCAGCTTGCAGCACATCTGCTACCGCACCAATGGTTCCAGACGAGCCATAGGCAACATCCCATGAATTTTGAGGGTAAAGGGACAAAGCTTCGTCTAAAACTGCCTTCGCAGCAACTTCGGCCCAATCAAATGCGGAGGCAGAGAACTCCCCGTCTGCAAAGTATTTCATGGACCATTTCACGCTACCAACGCGATAGGACTCCATGGTTTGAGGCTTGAAACCTCTGCCTAAAATGATCTCTGTAGACCTACCGCCGATGTCAACGACTAAACGCTTTTCTTCAGATTGGGGAAGTAAATTAACAACGCCAGAATAAATTAAACGGGCCTCTTCTCGCCCAGAAATGACCTCGATGGGGAAGCCTAAAAGCTTCTCAGCATGGCTTAGAAATTCGTCTCTGTTTTTGGCTTCTCGAAGGGTTTGCGTTGCAACCGCGCGAACAAAATTAGGGCCAAATCCAGAAAGTCGCTCAGAAAATCGAGCTAAACATTCCCATCCGCGTTGCATGGCTTCTTGGGACAGCATTCGCTCAGCGTCGAGTCCGTTTCCCTGCCGCACGGTCTCTTTGAGGTATTCAACACGCCTAATGTGCCCATGCTCCAAAAGCCCAATTTCCAAACGAAAGCTGTTGGAGCCTAAATCGATGGCTGCTAATAATTGTCCGTTTTGCATCTAAATTCTTCTATCTTGCTCTGAGATACCGTCAAACTTTCTTATTTTGTGTCCAAAATTTGTCATTTTGATGACATTGGATAATTATTTAAATTTCCCCAGAATGGTGCGACCCAGTGAAAGCATGGTTCAAAATTATGCACTGTCTAGAAAATGACATGAATTTGTCACAATTGGGGGGTAGATTCAGTGAGTGCTGCAAAAGTGAGCCATATCTCTACTGGCAAACATGTTGCACATACAAACACCGAATATCAACCCTGAATCAAGGATTCAAACATGTTAAAAATCAAATCATGGGTCGCTGCATTGGGCTTAAGCGCCATTGCTGTTACTTCAATGGCTGCAGACCTAACAGGCGCCGGCGCTACTTTCCCGTACCCAATCTATGCAAAGTGGGCTGAGGCCTACAAGGCAAAGACGGGACACAGCATGAACTACCAATCTATCGGTTCTTCCGGTGGAATTAAGCAAATCAAGGCCAAGACAGTTGACTTTGGTGCGACAGATGCACCAATGTCTGCAGAAGATCTTGAAAAAGAAGGTTTGGTTCAATTTCCCGCCATCATTGGTGGTGTGGTGCCAGTGGTGAACATTGACGGCATCAAGCCTGGTCAAATTAAATTGTCTGGCGAGTTGTTGGCCGATTTGTTTTCTGGCGTGATACCCAAGTGGAATGACAAGAGAATTGCTGACATGAACCCTGGCGTTGTTTTGCCTGATGCTGCAATTACCGTTGTGCATCGTGCTGATGGTTCTGGAACAACCGCAGTGTTTACAGATTATTTGACCAAAGTGAATGCCAACTGGAAGGCTACCGTGGGTGCAGGTGCTGCCGTGAAGTGGCCTGCTGCCTCTTCTGTTGGTGGTAAGGGCAACGAAGGTGTTGCTGCCAACGTCAGCCGCATTAAAAACTCAGTGGGTTATGTTGAGTACGCTTATGCCAAGAAAAACAACATGCCCCATATCAACTTGCGCAATCAGGCAGGACAGTTTGTTGCCCCTGATGATGAGACATTTGCGGCCGCATCTGCAAGTACGGATTGGTCCAAGATTCCAGGTATGAGCATTTACTTGACAAACGCACCAGGTGCTAAGTCTTGGCCTATCACTGGCGCTTCATTCATTTTGATGTACAAGCAGCCAGCCAACAAAGCCAACTCTGCTGAAGTCATGAAATTCTTTGACTTTGCATTCAAAGAAGGCAAGAAAATGGCAGCTGACTTGGAATATGTGCCAATTCCAGATGCTACAACTGACTTCATTCGCAAAAGCGTTTGGACCAACGTTAACGTGAAGTAATGAAAAATAACACCCACTGAATGTTCGGTGGGTGTTTAACTAGCGTTTAGCTAAAGAGATTCCTATGAACAACGTCGATAGTTTGATGACTTCGCAAAAGCAGCGTATTTTGCGCTGGCAGCGGTGGCAAGATTTTTTCTTTGAAAAAACAACCATGGTCTTTGCGCTTTCCACATTAGTGGCGCTGACCAGTATCATTGTCTCGCTGTTCATTAGCTCATGGCCGGTTTTAACCACATTCGGATTTGAATTTTTCTACACGGTTGAGTGGGACATCATCAACTCTAAATTTGGTGGCTTGATTGCCATCTTTGGTACGGTGGCCACTGCCACCATCGCAATTTTGATTGCACTGCCTTTGAGTTTTGGCATTGCAGTTTTTTTAACTGAAACATGCCCCATATCATTGCGCCGTCCATTGGGAACGGCCATTGAATTGTTGGCCGCCGTGCCGTCCATCATTTACGGTATGTTTGGTTTGTTTGTTTTTGCACCCTTGTTTGCTGAATACGTGCAGCCCGCCTTAGCTGGTTCGCTAGGTCAAATTCCTGGAATCGGCATTTTGTTCACGGGTGCTTTCAATGGCATTGGCATTTTGGCCGCTGGCTTGATTTTGGCCATGATGATTCTGCCTTTCATTGCCTCCGTCATGCGCGATGTGTTTGAAATCGTGCCCCCCATTTTGAAAGAATCGGCCTATGGCATTGGTTGCACCACTTGGGAAGTGGTGACCAAGATTGTTTTGCCATACACAAAAACGGGTGTTGTGGGTGGTGTCATGTTGGGCCTGGGTCGTGCTTTGGGCGAGACCATGGCCGTGACCTTCGTGATTGGCAATGCTCACAAGTTGTCTCCTTCCTTGTTTTCGCCTGGCAACTCAATTGCCTCAACGCTTGCCAATGAATTTGGAGAAGCAGAACCTGGCTTGCACTATGCGTCATTGTTCTCTCTTGGCTTAGCCCTATTTTTAATCACATTGGTTGTTTTATCGTTGGCCAAATGGATGTTGATTCGCGCCGAAACTCAGAAAGGCATGAAGTCATGAAAGCTGCTTCCAACATGAATTTATCCATTTACGCAAAGCGCAAGCGTGCTAACTTTATCGGATTGGTGTTGTCAATGTCTGCCATGATCATTGGCCTGGCATTCTTGCTCTGGATTTTGAGCATATTGATGTTCAAAGGCTTCTCTGCGTTGAGCTTTTCAATGCTAACGCACAGCACCCCGGCACCTGGTTCCGAGGGCGGCGGATTGGCCAATGCGATTGTGGGCAGTCTGATGATTGTGCTTTCATGCTCCTTGTTGAGTACGCCTATTGGTGTTTTGGCAGGTGTTTATTTGTCTGAGTACAGTGATCGCAGCAAAATCGCAGAGGTCACACGTTTCGTCAATGACATCATGTTGTCGGCGCCATCCATTGTGATTGGTCTGTTTGTTTATGCACTGATCGTCGTTCCTTCTAAGCACTTCTCTGGCTGGGCTGGCACCCTTGCCTTGTCCCTTATTGCCATTCCCGTGGTCGTTCGAACGACTGAAAACATGCTCAAACTGGTTCCCGTGAGTTTGCGTGAAGCTGCATTTGCGCTAGGTGCCCCTAAGTGGAAAGTGTCTACATCTGTTGTATTGAAGGCAGCCAAAAGTGGTGTTATGACCGGATTGCTTTTGGCATTAGCCCGTGTCAGTGGTGAAACGGCCCCTTTGTTGTTTACCGCTTTGAACAATCAATTTTTCTCTACTGACATGAACAAGCCCATGGCCAATTTGCCTGTGGTCATTTTCCAATTTGCCATGAGCCCCTACGAAAACTGGGTGAACCTTGCATGGGGCGGCGCCTTGCTCATTACTCTGACCGTCTTGGCACTCAACATCGTTGCGCGTGTTGTTTTCCGTGAAAAAGTCGCAGTCTAATCTTTGAACAGATCTATCAACATGAATACATTACCTAAAACCAAAGAAATCATCCTGGAAGTTCGCAATCTGAACTTTTTCTATGGTGCATTTCAAGGCTTGAAAAATATCAATCTGGACATTCAAAAAAATACGGTTACAGCTTTCATTGGACCTTCTGGCTGCGGCAAGTCAACGCTTCTCAGAACGCTCAATCGCATGTACGACTTGTACCCTGGGCAGCGTGCTGAGGGCGAAATTAATTTTGATGGTGAAAACATTCTTAACCCCAAACAAGATTTGAATTTGTTGCGCTCACGCGTGGGCATGGTCTTCCAAAAGCCTACGCCATTTCCCATGTCGATCTATGACAACATTGCATTTGGTGTTCAGTTGTACGAAAACCTGTCGCGCAGTGATATGGACGACAGGGTGGAATGGGCTTTGCAAAAAGCAGCTATCTGGGGCGAAGTGAAAGACAAGCTGGGTCAAAGCGGCTTGTCTTTGTCGGGTGGTCAGCAACAGCGCTTGTGCATTGCGCGCGGCATTGCAGTCAAGCCCGCCATCTTGTTGTTGGACGAGCCCACTTCAGCGCTTGACCCCATTTCTACGGGCAAAGTGGAAGAACTGGTGCACACACTCAAGAGTGAATACACTGTGGTCATTGTGACCCATAACATGCAACAAGCTGCTCGGGTATCCGATTACACGGCCTACATGTACTTGGGTGAACTGATGGAGTTTGGCGAAACAGACCAAATTTTCATGAAACCAGCGCGTCAAGAAACTGAAGACTATATTACTGGCCGTTTCGGCTAACTAGGAAAGAGAAATCATGGATAAGCATATTTCAAGTCAGTTTGATGCCGAGTTGGGCAGCGTTTCTACACGTGTGCTTGAGTTGGGTGGTTTGGTGGAATCGCAAATTCGCCATGCTGTTTATTCTTTGTCTCAGTTCAGTATAGAAGTGGCAGATCAGGTCATTGCAACAGAATCGCAAGTCAATTCAATGGAAGTAGAAATCGACCGTGATTTATCTTCCATCATTGCGCGTCGTCAGCCAACCGCGCGCGACCTGCGTTTGCTCATTGCCATCTCTAAAATTACGGCCAACTTAGAGCGTGCAGGCGATGAGTCCGAAAAAATTGCTCGAATGGTCAAGTCCATTATCAACAGTGGCAACTCACGTGCATTGCCGGCCTCAGAGTTGCGCATTGCAGCAGATTTAGCATCAGGCCTGTTGCGCAAAGCGCTTGATGCTTTTGCACGTCTCGACGTGACAGAGGCTGTCTCAATCTTGAAAGAAGACGATCTGATTGATGCAGAATTTGACGGCTTTGTGCGCAAATTGGTGACTTACATGATGGAAGACCCACGCACTATTTCGGCCAGCTTAGACCTTTTGTTTGTAGCCAAAGCCATTGAGCGAATTGGCGATCATTCAAAGAACATTGCTGAATTTATCATTTATGTGGTCAAGGGTGCTGACGTTCGTCACATTGCTTTGGCCGATGTGGAGTCAGCTGTCAAATGAGAAGCCTGCCGCGTATTCTGATTGTCGAAGATGAGCCTGCTATTGCAGAACTCATAGCGGTAAATCTGCGTCATAACGGTTTCCAACCTATTTGGGCCATGGATGGAGAGACTGCTCAAAAAGAGTTGGACGACGTTCTGCCCGATGTCATATTGCTTGATTGGATGCTTCCAAAGGAGAGTGGTCTTTCACTTGCCAAGAAGTGGCGTTCAGACAAGCGCTCTCAAACCATTCCTATTTTGATGCTCACCGCCAGAGGTGATGAAGTAGACAGAGTGGCAGGTCTAGACGCAGGTGCAGACGACTACATTGTCAAACCATTTTCCACCAAAGAATTGTTGGCTCGAATTCGTGCGGTCCTTCGCAGACGCTCTCCTGAGCAGTCAGCTGGCAGAGTTCAAATGGGTCAATTACTTTTAGATGCAGATACCCATCGTGTGAGCTATCAAGAGCAACCCCTTAAACTTGGACCTACTGAATTTAAATTGCTCCAGTATTTCATGACGCACAAAGAGCGAGTTCACAGTCGTGGGCAGTTGCTTGACCGCGTTTGGGGCGATCACGTTTTCATTGAAGAGCGCACAGTGGATGTTCATGTCAAAAGACTTCGTGAGGCCTTAGGAGCCGCTGGTAATATGGTTGAAACCGTTCGTGGCGCAGGCTATCGCTTCACTGAAATGACTCAAACCACAAATACAACTGGCTGACTTGGCTGGTTCATCAAGCCAGATTCACTTATGTTCTCTCGCACTGTCGCCCTAACCTTCTCAATGGGAGTAGGCGCTATTGCAGGATATTGGCTGAACCCAAATTCAGGCCCTCTACTCGGAGCATTTCTTGTTTGCCTTTTCACGGTCATCAAAGATCTGTGGAAAGGTCAGAAAATTACAAATTGGCTGCGTCATAACAATGTTCAAGAGCCGCCTCGAATGGATGGCATCTGGGGCGATTTAATTGACCGGATGCGTCGCATTCTCAATGAACAACGCAAGCTAACGCAAAACGAAGAGCAAAAGCTTCAAGATTTTTTATTGGCCATTCAAGCATCGCCTAACGGTGTTGTTCTGCTTGACCCTGATGGCAAAATCGAATGGTGCAATCAGACTGCAGCCCAGCATCTTGGAATGGATGCGAAGCGGGACTTGATGCAACACGTGGTTCATTTGGTCCGGGATCCTGTTTTCAAAAAATATTTCTCAAGTGATTCGCACGATGGTGAAGCCATCATTGATGGTCGAAGCGTGTCTCTGCAAAAAGCAGTGAAACTTTCAGTTCAACTTCACAATTATGGTGAAAACAGGCAGTTGTTACTCACGCGCGATGTCACATCAGTGGCTCAAGCAGATGCCATGCGACGAGATTTTGTGGCCAATGTGTCGCATGAAATTCGCACACCATTGACCGTGATGAGTGGCTTCATTGAAACATTGCAAAGTCTAAATTTAAACAAAGACGAGCAAGACAAATACCTTGACCTGATGTCAGTTCAAGCCAGTCGCATGCAGGACTTGGTTAATGATTTATTGATCCTTTCTCAACTTGAAGGCAGCACTCTGCCTTCTGTTAGTGAACCAGTTTCTTTACAAGGCTTAATGTCCAGTATTGAATCGGAGGCGCGCGGTCTTTCTGCCGCTCAATTATTTGAAAATGAAGCGCCTCAAATGATGTGTTTTGAAACGCCTGAAGGTGTTCAATTGAGTGGTGCTAACAAAGAACTTCACAGTGCCGTTTCGAATTTGGTCAACAACGCTGTGCGCTATACGCCTTCGGGTGGACTTATCACATCAAGCTGGATTTTGTTGCCTGATCAAAGAATTCAATTCAGTGTTGCCGATACCGGCCCAGGCATTGCTTCAGAACATCTTCCCCGTTTAACTGAACGTTTTTACAGGGTAGACCGCAGTCGCTCCAGAGAATCTGGCGGCACTGGATTGGGATTGGCCATTGTGAAACACGTGATGCAACGGCATGGTGGCGAATTAAAAATTGAAAGTGAATTGGGCAAAGGCTCCAAGTTCACGCTCATCTTCCCCGCTTCAAGAGTGCATTTGGAAACCGAAACTGTTTAACAAGTTGCGTTACGCCTATTTGCCTTGCTGGACCATGACAGGTTTGTAAGCACTTTGCTGCAACAGGTTGCCTCATGCCATCGAACAGTTTGATGTGGCTTCTGTAGCCAATAAAACTGTCATGATTATTGAGCCAACAATAGATAGAAAACGTTTTTTATTCATAGCATGATGCAGGTTTAGTGAATTTTCCCGTAGTCGAAATATGTGACAGTTTTAAGAAGCCCTGTTGCAAACACATAACATCAAATTTTTGTTTCATGAATTCGTCATCTAATTTGTTTTAAATGCAAATTGCTTCTAACTTAGATAGCTTTTTCAACTTTATTAATCTGAATCATGAAACTCAAACACACTCTTTTGGCCGCATCGATGCTTGCCGCATTGTCTGCACAAGCTCAAACTTCTTTCACTGTTTATGGCAATGCTGACATTGCAATTAACAATGACGTTAAAACAGCCACCACAGGCATCAAAACAGAAGAGACATCTGTTGTTCCTGGTGGATTGTCAACCAGCAACGTGGGTTTCCGTGGCGAGCGGGAAATTGCCAAAGGCCTTAAGGCAACTTTCCAAATGGAATTTGAAGTTGACCAAACCACTGATTCTGGCATCGTGAAAACCCGAGCAGGTTTGGTTGGTTTGGCTGGTGATTTTGGTGCAGTGACTTTTGGTCGTCGCACAACTTTGGCCAAAGTAGCCATTGACTTTTTAGATGCCAATGATGCCGTCAACACAGCTGGCTTTATTGGCGACAATGCACGTGACTCACGTCGCAATGACATGATTACTTATTCCACTCCTAATTTCGCAGGCTTCTCTGCCGATGTTCAATTGGGTTTAGGCTCACCTACACGCATTACCAGCGCAGCAGGTGTTGTAACTCAAGACGGTAAAGCTGAAGATTCAAGCTCAGTTGGTTTGAACTACACAAACGGCCCTTTGGCAGTGAAGTGGGTCAATGATTCCATTAAAAATTACAGCAAATCTGTATCTGTTGCCGGCTACAGCGTTGCCGTTCCTACAGCCATTGCAACGCGCAAAAATGAAGCTTTCGGTGCAACATATAACTTAGGCTTTGCTAAATTTTATTTCGTTGACACCAAAATGAAGCAGGGTACGGATGCAACATTGGTGAAGTTTGACACGCAAACATTAGGTGTTCGCGCACCTTTGGGTAATTTCACATTCGTTGCTGAAGCTGGTACTGGCAAGGCTAAATTGACAAGCTCGACCATTGATGCCGACCTTGATGCTATGCAAATTGCTGTGTTGTACACACTGGCCAAAGACACAACCTTGTTTGGTATTTTTGGCTCCGAGTCTATCGCTCATCCTTCATTCTTGAAAAAAGCTGAGCAAAAGCAGACACACGTCGGCATTCGCTACAGGTTCTAAATTTTTTTTCTCTCCAGGTTTTTTCAAAGGCCCGCTTTGCGGGCCTTTTTTTTACAATGTCTAGAAACTACGATCTCATCTTCAACAACTCCTCAAAAGGTGTTTCATGTTTTGTTTTTTTCGCAATATTCGGTGTTTGAGTCTCCTTAATGAATCTCAGCTATTGAGCTTTTGCGCAGCTTGGGTCTTTGTGGGAGCCATCGTTCCGGTCCAAGCGCAGCCTGAGCAAGCTTTGGGTACTTGGCAGCTGAGCACAGGCTGGCAGGATTACAGCGAACCGCAAATGAACTTGAAAGGCCCAGAACTGGGCGTACATTGGCAAAGCCAAAGATTGGGATCGTTCACCTTCGAAGCCGATGCGCACCTGGGCCTACAAAACTACAGTAGCGTGCAGTCGGGGCGTTTGAACTCGGTGCTGAACGTCGACACCCACTGGCGAGTTCTTAGAGCATCAACAGCCCAACCCCAATGGCAGTACGGTCTGGCTTTGCACAGCCATTCCAATTTTTTCCGAGGCACGACCAGTTTGGGTTTTGGCGGCTATGACCGACTGTCTACCCAATTGTGGCTGCCTGTGCGCTGGCACTCGGCCAGTGCTCAGCCTTGGGCTGTTGATGCAGGTTGGCTGCTGTGGGGCCAGCATGTTTCCCGATTGTCACAAGTCAACACCAGGTTGCAAGATGTAACCAACCAACAGCGCAAAGGCGCTTTCTTTCAAATCAGCAAAAAAGTCAATACAGACCTAGTGGAAATTGAACCCTATGCACGCTGGGCTTGGGTGGACGATTCGGATGTTCGTTGGGTGACTGTTGTGCCTGGACTGGCAAGGGGCGACTTTGAACCACGAAACAATAGGCTGCAAGTGGGCTTGAAGTGGCGCATTCGCTGAGCTTGGGGATAAACCTCAACATTTTAAAAAAAACCCCCACGAGGACGCATCCAAGTGAGGGTTAATTTATAGGTCCGTATGTGGCGGGTTGCTAACTCTAGTCATTAGAGTTGAATCAAAGTCCGATCTTCCCACCATCGTCTTTGGTGATGATGATGGTGGCCGAACGTGCCCGGGTGCCTACACCGTAAGCGCCACCTGCGCCGTTGTTGGCATTGGTGGGCCAGACGCCTTTGGTGACGTCGTTGTAAGCCGTGGCTTCTTCAGCGGGGTGCTGAATCCCCACAAAAATCGCTTTGCCATCGGCAGTCTCGGTGATGCCCGTCACTTCTGCGCCTTTGGGGCCGACCAAGAAGCGGCGCAAGCGTGACTCGCCCAAGATACCGCCAACAAAGGTTTTTTGGTCCTGTGTCTGCGCTGCGCCAGACACCGTCATGGTGTTGCTGACATTGAATGCACCGCCATCACCCACTGTGCCCGGCACAGCGGCCACCAACATGCAATTGGTTTCGTCGGTGAAGGCGCCATCGTCGGTTTGAATCCAGCAAATGCCGGTGGACTTGCTGAACCACAAGCCGTCTGGGGATGAGAAAGAGTTGGCAGCAGTCAGGCCTGAAAGATTGGTGTTGGCTGCAGGCGCATCTTCTTCAGCACCGAACAAGAAAATATCCCAGGTGAAGGTGGTGGCTTCTGCCATGCTGTTGGTTTCTTTGAAACGAATGATGTGTCCGTTAGGATTTCCATCACGACCCAGGCCGTCGTTGTCTTTGTAAGCGCGTGGGTTGGCAGCATCGGTCTTGCCTGGCGTTCTGTTCGAAGCATTGTTGTTGGTCAGTGCAAAGTAGATCTCGCCATTGGCGTGGTTGACAGCGCCCCACTCTGGCCTGTCCATTTTGGTAGCGCCTGCGGCGTCAGCGGCAATCCGCGTGTGCACCAAGACTTCTGCTTGGGTTGAAAAGCCGAAAGCGGCTGACTTGATCAAAGGGTTGTTGATGCTGAGCTCAAACCACTCACCTTGTCCAGATTCATAGAACTTAGCGACGTACAACTTGCCCTCGTTGAGGTATTTGTCGCCGGCTGCGATGCCGCCGCCGATGTCGGCTGCATCCCAGGTCTTGGTGCTGACAAATTTGTAGATGTATTCGTTGCGGGAATCGCAGCCCATGTAAAAGGCCAAGGGCTTGCCAACCACGGGGACACCGCAAACGGCAGCCTCGTGCGCAAAGCGCCCCATGGCCATGCGTTTTGAAGGCAAAGAGGACGCGTTGGCCGGATCGATTTCAACGTTGTAGCCAAAGGTTTGTGGCTCGTTGCGGAAATCAGCGGCTGCAGTCGCACCCGAAGCGGACACGTTCCAACGGGCGAATCTGGCCGTGGGGTCTGCGTCGGTCACGGTGTGCCAGCCTTGCGTGCGCGACGTGGCGGCCCCAACCACAGTTAAAGTGTCCTGAACACTGTAGCGCTTGCGAGAGGCCAGCAATTTGGTGTCAGTGGGCAATGTGCCGGTCGAAGGCATGGTGAAGTAGGTGGCCCAGTTTTCTTCACAAGTGATCAAGGTGCCCCAAGGAGTGATACCGGTGCCGCAGTTATTCAGCGTACCGCGCGTTGTGCTACCAGTGGTATCAAATTTTGTGACCATCATGGCCTTCA
>CAXNGF010000016.1:0-15441 GCA_964201905.1 Limnohabitans sp.
ACGAAGATCTGGGCAAGAAGATGCTCAAAGAAAGCGGTTTGCCCATCATTTCCGTGGACACCATGGCAGAAGCAGCACAAGCTGCCGTTAAAGCGGTGAAAGGTTAATTACATGTCTATCTTTATCAACAAAGACACCAAAGTCATTACTCAAGGCATTACCGGCAAGACCGGTCAGTTTCATACTGAAAAATGCCAAGAATATGCCAACGGTAAAAACTGTTTCGTTGCAGGCGTGAACCCCAAAAAAGCGGGCGAGTCCATCTTCAACATCCCAATTTTTGCTTCCGTCAAAGAAGCGGCTTCCAACACTGGCGCTACGGTTTCCGTCATCTACGTGCCGCCAGCAGGCGCAGCAGCAGCCATCTGGGAAGCCGTTGAAGCCGACCTCGACTTGGCGATCTGCATCACTGAAGGCATACCCGTCCGCGACATGCTCGAAGTGCGCAATCGCATGCGCGCCAAAGAAGCGGCCGGCGGCAAGAGAACATTGCTCCTTGGCCCCAACTGCCCAGGCTTGATCACCCCCGACGAAATCAAGATTGGCATCATGCCTGGACACATTCACCGCAAAGGCCGCATTGGCGTGGTGTCGCGTTCAGGCACATTGACTTATGAAGCTGTCGCCCAACTCACCGAAATCGGTTTGGGCCAATCTTCTGCGGTCGGCATTGGTGGCGACCCAATTAACGGCTTGAAGCACATTGATGTGATGCGCGCTTTCAACGAAGATCCCGACACCGATGCCGTGATCATGATCGGTGAAATTGGCGGTCCAGACGAAGCTGAAGCCGCTCGCTGGTGCAAAGACAATATGAAAAAGCCCATTGTTGGCTTCATCGCCGGTGTCACGGCCCCAGCTGGCAAGCGCATGGGCCACGCCGGTGCCTTGATCTCTGGCGGCGCCGACACAGCCGATGCCAAATTGGCCATCATGGAAGAATGCGGCTTCAAAATCACCCGCAATCCTTCCGAAATGGCCCGTTTGCTGAAAGCCATGCTGTAATTGCTATAAGCACTTATACGCACCCCACGGCTCTCACGAGCCGTTAAAATTAGATTCCCGACAAAAGAACTGGCCTCAATGAGGCCAGTTCTTATTCCTACTAAAAATGCAAAGGGACTCTCATGGAAATGTTGCAAAACGCCGACTTCTGGATCGGCTTGTTGAAAATCATCTGGATCAACATCATTTTGTCTGGCGACAACGCAGTTGTGATCGCCCTAGCCGCTCGCTCATTGCCTGAGCATCAACAACGCCAAGCCATCATGTTTGGTTCAGGCGCTGCAGTTGTGCTTCGAATCGCATTGACGGTTGTCGCTGCTGCGCTGCTTGAGCTTTCTTATTTGCAAATCATTGGCGGCATTTTGCTTTTGTACATTGGCGCACAGCTTTTAAGCGAGGATGGCGATCACGAAGAGGGTGCTGTAGAAAAAGCCAGCCTGATGGTCGCGATTAGAACCATTCTCATTGCCGACTTGGTCATGAGCCTAGACAACGTGATTGCCGTTGCCGCCGCCGCCAAGGGCAACACCACGCTTCTTATTT
This sequence comes from Limnohabitans sp., assembly GCA_964201905.1. GTDB lineage: Bacteria > Pseudomonadota > Gammaproteobacteria > Burkholderiales > Burkholderiaceae_C > Limnohabitans_A. The sequence continues at coordinate 1,549 of CAXNGF010000016.1, forward strand.
TAGGCCGGGCCATCAGTATTCCGATGGTGGTTTTTGGCAGCGCCATCATGATCAAACTCATGTCACGCTTTCCGATCATCGTCACCTTTGGTGCCTGCCTCATTGGTTGGGTGGGCGGCGAAACCATTGCCAGTGATGTGGTGCTTCGTGAGTTCTCAGAAGCCAACCCCTGGTTGCATTACGCAGCAGCCACAGCTGGCGCATTGGCTGTGCTGGCAATTGGCAAGTATTTTCAAACCAAACATTCAAGCGCCGAAAAAACAGACGAGCCGGCTTGATTTATCGCAAGCATTTGTAGCCAAGCCGACCCTCTGTGGTCGGCTTTTTTACGGCCTAATCGGTGTCCCAAAGATTAAAATTCTCGCCTAACAAGGAACACCATGACACGCAAACGCTCCAACTATTTCCGCGGCTTCACATTGATTGAGCTCATGGTGGTCATTGCCATCATCGGGGTCTTGGGCTCATTGGCGCTCCCTGCCTATCAAGATTACGCCGTTCGAGCCAAAGTCTCTGAAATGATGTTGGCAGCAACCCAATGCAAAACAGCCGTCACTGAGCTTGTGAGTTCTGCGTCCCAGGTCGACATCAGCGCCGTCCTACCCGCAGCCTGTGCCACACAAGTATCCAAGTACGTTAACAGCATGGCGGTCGATGCCAACGGCGTCATCACTGTCGTGGGCAACCCCGATACGCTTCGTGGCAACACCGATGAAAGGGCCAACGCTTTGTCGCTCACACCCATCCAAACAGGCAGCACTGCCATCGTTGGTACCACCGATGGCGGCAAATCCATCGGCACATGGCATTGCGGCCCTGCTGGTACCAACCCCTTGGCATTGAAATACTTGCCCAGCGCCTGCAAGGGCGCGTGAGGCAATCCAGGTCAGCTCATGAGGCAAAGAAGTTAAACTCAATGCACAGCGGCCTGCAAAGCTTGCTGTCAACAAATTAACACGATGCTTTAGGAGCTTTCATGAACAAACGCCACTTGCTCAGTGCTGTCGCTCTGGCCGCTTACACCTTGCTCATGCCCTGCGTTGTCAGCGCCCAAGACTTCCCTCCCAAGCGTCCTGTAACTCTTTTTGTTGGCTTTGCGCCTGGTGGGGCAGCCGATGCGGCCGCTCGTTTAATTGCCAAAAAGCTCACCGAAAATATCGGTCAAAACGTCATTGTGGAAAACAAAGCAGGCGCTGGCGGCAATATCGTTCACCAACAAGTGGCCAACGGCGTTGCAGATGGCTCTGTCATTTTGCTGGGCTCTATTGGCCCCATGACCATTGCCCCTCACATGATGAAAGTCGGCTATGAGCCCTTCAAAGACTTGGCGCCCATCTCCGGCGGGGTGAACTTCCCCAACATGCTCGTGGTTAACAAAGAGTCCGGCATTAAAAATCTGGCCGACTTTGTCGCGATGGCCAAAAAAGCCCCCGACACCGTGTCCTTTGCCTCAACCGGTGCGGGATCAGCATCGCATCTCACGGGCGAGTTGTTTGCCATCCGCACCAACACAGAGATGCTGCACGTCCCATACAAGGGCGGCGCTCCCGCCATGCAAGACCTGTTGGCCAATCGCTTCACGGGCTATTTTTCTGCGCCTCCCACCTCCATTCCGCACGTCGAGTCTGGCAAGTTGGTGGCCATTGCGACAACCGGCCTCACACGCCCAAGCTATCTTTCCAATGTACCCACTGTGGCTGAATCTGGCTTTCCTGGCTTTGAAGCCCTAAACTGGTATGCCTTCCTTGCCTCTGCCAAAGTGCCTTCGACCATTTTGGACAAATGGAATGCAGAGATAGTCAAAGTGCTTAACGATCAGGGCACCAAGGATGCACTCACCAAACTTGGCCTGTCTGGCGCCCCTTCCTCACGCGCTGAACTCACTGCCTTCATGCAGAAGGAGTCAGACAAGTGGGGAAAGCTGGTGCGTGAGCGAAAAATCACGGCCGACTAAGTCGTTTTGGCTTTTTAAACTCGCGCCTACTGGTTTTGTCTGCAAATGGCTCGAGGCACAGGGGTGTTTACTTTTCAGCCACCCAATGCCCCGACTTACCACCTTGCTTCTCTAGCAGCTTCACATCGGTCATGACCATGCCGCGATCAGCTGCTTTGCACATGTCATAAATGGTCAGCAAGGCCACTTGCACGGCGGTGAGGGCCTCCATTTCTACGCCTGTTTGACCAATGGTTTCTGCGGTGGCTGTGCAAACTACGCTTGACGTTTGTCCCTTAGACAACACTTCAAAGTCGACCGCCACACGTGTGAGCGCCAAGGGATGACACAAAGGAATCAAGTCAGAGGTTCGCTTGGCGCCTTGAATACCCGCAATGCGTGCAATGCCCAGAACATCGCCCTTTTTGGCTGTACCCGATTGGATCAAGGCCATCGTACTGGGGAGCATTTGAATGCGCCCAGTAGCTACCGCTACGCGGTGGGTAGACGTTTTTGCACCTACATCCACCATATGGGCTTGGCCTTGGGCATCAAAGTGGGTCAAAGGGGACGAGGTGTTTGGCAGAGAATGGGGCATGGCAATTGGCTAGAAAACTGGTAAAAAGCATTTACAAAAGCTTGACGTAGTTCGAGCATGATACGGTTTTCATACGGCCTATAGAAATCTGGACAATTACATTGAAGCGCGTCTCTCAAAAATCTAAGCCGCTGGTGGCGTTGTTGGCTGTGTCCTTGTGGATCACGCCGGTTTGGTCGCAGCGCTCTGAATCAGCCGCCTCAAGCAGTCTGCCTTCTTTGGGCGACGGCTCTGACATTACCCTGAGCGCTGAGCGTCAGTTGGGTGATCGAATTGCGCGCGAATTGTACAGAGATCCCGACTATTTTGAAGACCCCATCCTAGACGAGTATTTGCAAAATATCTGGCAGCCTCTTGTGAAGGGCGCGCTGGCCCGAGGTGAAATGTCACCCGAATTGCAAGAAAGATTTGCTTGGAAAATTTTGATTGGGCGAGACCGTTCAGTGAATGCCTTTGCCTTGCCCGGTGGCTATCTCGGTGTGCATTTAGGGCTCATCGGCGTGGTCAGTACGCGCGATGAACTGGCCTCTGTGATGGCGCATGAGTTGAGCCACGTCACTCAAAGGCATATCTCAAGGTCCATGGGAGATCAGGCACGCATGACGCCATGGCTCATTGGCGCTATGCTTTTGGGCATGTTGGCTGCGAGCAAAAGCACTCAGGGCGCGCAGGCGATGATTGTGGGTGGGCAAGCCATCGCCGCTCAATCTCAACTGAACTTTTCTCGAGACATGGAGCGGGAGGCTGATCGAATTGGCTATGGCGTCATGTCAGAAGCAGGCTTTGACACGCAAGGTTTTGTCAGCATGTTTGGCAAATTGCAACAAGCTGCTGGCTTGAACGACAACGGCGCATTCCCCTATCTGCGAAGTCATCCTCTTAGCAGCGAGCGAATGGCCGACATGCAGGCGCGGCAACAACTCCAAATACCTCGGCCTGCGAACCAAGCTAACGATCTCATGCAGGCCATCATGTCGGCTAGGGCTCGGGTCTTGGCGCAACCTGGTGTTGACGCACTCAGGGCTTGGGCCAAAGAAGCATCTGATAGCAACATCGACAAACAAGCGCCTGCCAAACGCATCGGCATTTTGTATGGCGCAACTTTGTCTTTGGTGCAGTTGCGGGATATGTCTTCTGCTCGTGCCATGCTGCCACGCTTGCATCAAGCTGCTGAAGATCAAGCACCCGTTTTGCGTCTCATTCGTTTGTTAGAAGCGGAGATGGCCTATAAAGAAGATGACATGCAAGGTGCTTTGCGCGCGTTGAGTGCCATGATCCCCTTGGCTTCAAAACAGTGGCAACGTCCTGAACTCATTGCTGTAGCGCAAGCAAGTGCTAGACTTCAAACAGCCAACCCTTCGGTGGAAACTTCTCAGATATTGGTCCAGAGTGTTTCTGCATTGCAAGCTTTGTTGTTGCAGTCACCTCAAGACGCTCAAGCGTGGCAGGTATTGGCCACGGCATTGGTTGCGCAAGGCCGTACTTTGGGATCATTGCGCGCAGAGGGAGAAGCGCAATTGGCACGCATGGACATTGGTGCTGCCGTAGACAGATTCAGAGCCGCTCAAGATGCCTCTAGAAAACTACCGCTGCAAACCGGCGACCACATCGAGGCATCCATTGTGGATGCGCGCTTGCGTTTTGCTCAAGGCATTTTGCGTGAGCAACTTTTAGAGCGGCAGATGCGCTAGGCAATACTGCACTTAAGTCTTTGTAGCCTATCGGGTGAGGGGGTTGACTGAATGGGCCTGGCTGACAGGCACGCACTGACGCCATTCTCTGGTGTTTTTTTCGCACCTCAAAAGGCCATCAGGTTTGGCCTGTGCATGTTTTTCAAAAACCCATTGGTGATTGAGTTTTCTAAACACATAGTTGTCTCTGAAGTACACATAGTGGCCATCGGCACCGGTGTAAAAATAATCTGTGGTGAATTGAATTTGGTCCTCTGTGACCTGCCAGTTTTGAATGGTTTTGACAGCCAAAAAAATACTCTGATCGAGATGTTGAAGCTGTCGAATACTTCTGACTTTGTCGGCCGTTTGAATTCTCGAGGATGACTTAGTGTCGTTGGCAAGCACTGCATTTGTCAGCGCCGCAATCATGGGCATTGCATCTGCAATTTGTTGAAGCTGCCAAGGGCTTAGGTCTTCACCTCTTAACTTAAATGCCTTTTTTTCGTTGAGATTAGGCGCCTTGATTTCAAACACAACACCACCTATTGCATCTAAGTGTCCTTTGTCGATAAAAAATTCTGTGCCACACCCAGAAGAGAACAACAAGCTAAGCCATGACAGAAAATGACCTAAGCTTCTAAAGCATGTTTCAAAATGACTCACTTGTTGCCCTCCTTGACTGCCGTTGTTTACAAACAGGATTGCTCTTGTGCTTCTGTGAATGCGCGCGCTCCAAACAAAGACACGCTGACGCCATAAACGCCAGCAATGAGGTTGCACGTGAGTGCTTTACCGCCTTGCGCGGCACAGTCGTTCAAGATGTTGTTGCTTAAAGTGATGTCGGCAGTGCTGCGGCTAAAGCCACATGTTGAGTAACTTTGATCGTGCTGAAAACAGGCTTGTGAGACATCGATGCCAAACAGCATGTCGGGCACAAACGCATCGCTTTTGACGGTTCCACAACCTGCGCCCAAAGAATTGCCATCACTTCTGATGCCGTTGGATGTGCCAGAATTAAATTTCAAAAAATCCCAAAATCCGCCACCCTGAACTTGCTGGGTGATTTCGATGCTGCAGTCTTGCATGTTAATTTTTCCTTACTTCGTTAAATAATCTAGAGATCTAGGCCGCTGGTGTTTGCATGTGTTTAGAGAGTGCTTTTGTACGAAAAAAAAAGATTTATGAATACCCAACACATATTCATGTGCCGATCTTAGGTTCGGCCAGAACAGGCCGGGCTTACAAGCGCTTGCATCAACACACTGAAAACGACGGCTTTCACAAACCGCTATGATCGCGATCCCTCTTCAAAGTAACTATGGCCGGCATCCACATCACCGACATCGAAGCGGCCATCAATTACTGGCGCGAAAAAAACCCTTCTCCCGACGGTGTGGCATTGCCTCGCGAGTTGCGGGCCCTTGCAGAGGTCTATGCGCTGCTGGTTTACTTCAAAGAGGAAGAAGCCGATGAATTCACCTTGCCCCAAGCCGCTGCTGAGGCTTGGCAAGCTTGGTACGCCAGCACACCCGATACACCCTGCATTGCCATCTGCTCGACCTTCCAAGGCGACCCCGCATGCAAAGGCTGTGGCCGTACTTTTGAAGAGGTTCAACTGTGGACCGAAATGAGTCCTGGTGAAAAGAGGGGCGTCTGGCGGCGCATCACGGTCGACGGCACCTCATGGCGATTCAATCGCTATGCTGAGCGCGCCGCCGAAGATCGCAGCTTGGCTCGCGCAGCAGCCGATGCTCAGGTTCGCTTGGGTTTTGGTAGCTGACTCATTTCCAGCGCAGCACTTCTAGGTGCACGCGGTCTTTTGAATTGCTCAAGGTGAGTGCGCCCTCTTGCACGGTAGCTTGCAATTGCATGCTGCGCTCTGCCAACTTGGCAAGGGCCTGGCTGGCTTCTGTGGGCACCCGCCACACCTGTAGTTTTTCCATGCGGGTGAGTTTGTTTTCAATACCGCGCCACCAAACTTCTGCGGCATGGTTAAAGCAGTAAACCATCACGGCATCGGCTTTTTGACAGGCCTTGTTCAATGGTTTGTCTTCTGGCTGACCAACTTCCACCCACAAGCGCGTTCGCCCCGTGAAGTCTCGCAAAGACAAATCGGGATCGTCGGGGTCGGACAAGCCCGAGCCAAACGCCAAAACGCCATCGCCATTTAAATCGGCTTGTAATTTGAAGGCATTGAGGGCCAATGCCAACAGGCGGATCATCATGCGTTCATCGGTTTCGCTGGGGTGCCGCGCTAGGGTGAGCGCATGGTCAGCGTAGTAGCTGTTGTCAATGTCGGCTATTGAAAGATTGACTTTGTAGATCGTAGATTTGAGGGCCATTGGGTCTGAGCTCGAGGAGGCCCGATTAAACGCGTCGGGCCAGCTCAATGGCTTTGCCAATGTAGCTAGCTGGCGTCATTGACAACAATCGGTCTTTTTCGGCTTGCGGTATTTCAAGTCCGCGAATCAGTCCGTGCAAAGCTTCGGATGTCACGGTTTTTCCGCGTGTGACTTCTTTCAATTTTTCGTAAGCTCCCTGCACGCCATAGCGCCGCATGACCGTTTGGATTGGCTCTGCTAAAACCTCCCAAGATGCATCTAAGTCTTGCGCCAAGGCTTCTTCGTTCAACTCTAACTTTTTCAAACCGTTCATGAGAGACGAATAGGCTAAGGCGGTATAGCCCAGCGCCACACCCATGTTGCGCAGGACTGTCGAGTCAGACAGGTCGCGCTGCCAACGGCTGACAGGCAATTTTTCGGACATGTGTTTAAGCACCGCATTGGCCAAACCCAGATTTCCTTCTGCGTTCTCAAAGTCAATAGGGTTGACTTTGTGAGGCATGGTGGAAGAGCCAATCTCGCCTGCTTTCAAGCGTTGCTTGAAATATCCCAAGCTCACATAACCCCAAACGTCACGCGACAAATCGATCAGGATGGTGTTGGTGCGCGCCACGGCATCAAACAATTCAGCCATGTAGTCGTGCGCCTCAATTTGAATGCTGTAGGGCTGAAATGACAAGCCCAAACCCCAGTGTTCTGCCGAAGCACCTGGCTCCGTAGATTCAGGCATTTCGACGACAGATTTTGAAAAGCCTTCCCAATCAAAGTCTGGCCAAGCAGAAAGGTGTGCGTTGTAATTGCCAACTGCGCCATTCATTTTGGCTTTGAGTGGCACCTCAGCAATTTTCTCGCGCGTGGTGCGCAATCGGACCACCACATTGGCGATTTCCTTGCCAACGGTTGTGGGGCTGGCCGTTTGGCCATGCGTGCGGCTCAACATAGGGATTGCGGCATAGGCATGCGCCATGCTTCGCAATTGCGCAATGACCTCATCGAGCGCAGGCAAGATGACTTTCTGTCTTGCGCCTTTGAGTTGCAAAGCATGGCTGGTGTTGTTGATGTCTTCGCTGGTACAGGCAAAGTGCACAAACTCGGAGGCCTGCTCTAACTCGGGGCGATCTTTGAATTTGGATTTGATCCAATACTCAACAGCCTTCACATCGTGGTTGGTGGTTTTCTCAATCTCTTTGATGGCCAAGGCGTCTTGCTCTGCAAACTGCGTGACCAAGCCGGTTAAGTAACGTCTTGCCCCCAAAGACAGCGGCTTGAACTCCTCAAAGCCGGCATCCGACAATGCAATGAACCATGCAATTTCAACTTGGACGCGCCGATGCATGTAACCCTGCTCGCTCATGAGGGGTCGCAAGGCATTGAGTTTGTTGGCGTAACGACCGTCCAACGGAGAAAGGGCGGAGAGGGGAGAAGAAGTCATGGCTACATTGTAAGTTCTCGCCCTTACAAGGAAACATCTTTTAGATTCCTCTAGAATGCATCCCTCTGACGACTGCTTTTTGACACTTTTTGACACTTACAAACCATGAAACTGATCGGTTCACCTACCAGCCCCTACGTCCGCAAAGTCTGCATCGTGATGGCAGAAAAAAAGTTGGACTACCGCATGGTGGCCGAAGACGTTTGGTCAGCCAACACCACCATTCATGCGTCTAATCCCCTTGGCAAAGTGCCGTGTTTGGTCCTTGAAGGGGGGGAGGCTCTTTTTGACTCTCGCGTAATCGTAGAGTATTTGGACACCCTTTCTCCTGTTGGTAAGTTGATTCCCACCAACGGCCGAGAGCGTGCAGAAGTGAAAACCTGGGAGGCGTTGTCGGATGGACTTCTTGATGCCGCCTTGTTGGCACGCATGGAGGCCGTATGGCCACATCGCCCTGCTGAGCAACGCAGTCAACCGTGGATTGACCGTCAGCTTCACAAAATTTCCGAAGCCTTGCGCGCCATGTCTCAAGGCTTAGCAGACAAACCCTTTTGCTCGGGTGCACACCTCAGTTTGTCCGATATTGCCGTCGGTTGTGCCCTAGGCTATTTGGACTTTCGCTTTCCAAGCATTCAATGGCGCGAGACTTATCCCAACCTTGACAAGCTGCACGAAAAGCTCATGCAGCGACAAAGTTTCGTCGACAGCCTGCCCAAATAAACACGCGCATCATGCGGCCATCTTCAAATTGGCCTAGGCTATGAGTTGGCGCGCTTTTTAAGCCAGCGCATCAAGCCACCCACCCACGGCAGCTTTTCATAAAGCTCTTCCGCTGCATCCCAATAATCTCGGTGCAAGGTGATGCGCATTTGATCGTCCAAGACCAAATGCGTCGTACCAAGCACAATCTGCTCGGTGGTGGTGTCAAAACGCTTAAAGCGAAACTTGAAATCCCAAGTCAGAAAGGCTTGATGGCCGTCTACCACCTGAGCGGTGATGACAAAGTGCGGATTATCAAGCGATTCAAACATGTGGCTGAAAATTTTCTCTATCGCCTCAACGCCCTGAACTTCGTTGAAGGGGTCTTTGAAGCGCGCTTGCTCACTGTAAAAGGTTTTCAATTGAACCAAATTCTGCGGTTGCAGGGCCTCAAAGAAATGGGCAATTTCAGCAAATCTCTGGCGGTGGCTCATGGTCAAAGTCCAGTAAATCGACGCACCAACGAAAAATATGCCCGGTAAGGCAATAAGCGCAACAACTTCAACCACGCCGTAAATCGCTTGGGAAAATGAATGTCAAACAGGCCTTTAGACCACCCCTCCAACATGGCTTTTGCCGCCTCTTCAGGTGAGATCAGTGCAGGCATTTGAAAATTGTTTTGGGCGGTCAGGGGCGTCGCTACAAAGCCTGGGTTTATCACACTGACACCAATGCCCTTGTCTTGAAGGTCCATGTACAAAGTTTCTGCAAGATGCGTCATAGCAGCCTTGGTAGGGCCATAGGCCAAGCCATTTGGCAATCCCCGCCAACCTGCCACACTGCTCACCAAACTGATATGACCCTGTCCTTGCTGCAAGAACATGGGCAACACCGCATCCAACACCCGTAGCAAGCCGTTGTAATTCACATCCTGGTGGCGCAGCATGTCATTTAAATCAAAATCTGTCGCACGCTGTGCGCGGTAATGTCCGGCGCAATAAAGCAAGAAGTCTAAAGAGCCGGCTGCGGCTAGTTGCCGGGCCACATATTTCACCTGCAAGGCGTCGGTCACGTCCAAAGACATTAACTCAACGGGCAAGCCCTCTGTTTTACAGGCTGCGGCCCACTCAGACAAGGTACCCAAATCGCGTGCCGAAACAATCACATGGGCACCAGCCGCCTGCAAAGCTTTTGCGCAAGCCAAACCAATGCCACTGGAGGCGCCGACCAACCAAACACGGCGGCCTTGCCAGTTTTGAATTGGCTGATTCAGGGGCGCGCCCCATCGACGCTTGAGGGGTGTCAGTGGCGGCGATGCGCTGTTAACCGGCGTTGTCATTTTGGCCGCCTGAAGGCTCATGACTTACCTCCAGCCGCAATGGGCTCTCGCCGAGTAAACGACAAGGTGACTTCGCCCAATGTGACGCCCAACTTGCTCATGACTGCTTTGTTTAACATCACGCGGTCGTCCATCAAATACATCCAATCGTCAAATTGGACGTTCCAAACGGCGCCATCAACAGGCAAGGCCAAGGTGTATTGCCATTGAAACGCGTTGCCTTTGGTTTGACCCGAAGCCATGCCCACCACATCGTCTGCACGACCTTCGTAGCGGCCATTGGGCAAGGCCTTCAAACGCCAGATTCTGCGTTGTTGTGTGCCATCTGAATAGGTAAAGGCTTCATCCAAAACACCTTCGTCACCTTGCCACTTGCAATCCATGACCACTGTGAATCTTTTAACCACCCGACCACTTCGATCGGTGAAGAGGCCCCATGCGTCCACTGTTCCACTGAAATACGTGCGCAAATCTAGCAGGGGTGTTTGTGCCGCATAGTCAGCGATTTGAGGGCCTGCACAAGCTGACAAACCCAGCGCGCTACCAGCCGCCAAACTCACTGTGCCTGCTCTAGCAAGAAAAGGCGCGCTTAAGCTTTGCGAAATACTTTTTAACCACAGACGTCTGTTCATCCATCACTCCTAGATGCCGGCTGCCGCGCCGACGGTTGAATCCAAAACACAAACAAAACAGCCAACGCCAAGAGCTTTAGCACACATGGCAAAACGCCATAAGCCAAAGACAACGCCCTCAAACCTTCCGCCGTTTGAGTCCCTGGCGAGTAACCCCAATAAGAAAGCAGCGGCAAGCACAGCCCCGCGGCCAAGGCCAAATTCAACTTACTGGCCAAATTCCACCAACCCAAATAAAGGCCTTCTGCACGGCCTCGATGTCCCAATTTGTCAATCACGCGGTTCAACATGGCAGCAGGCACCACAAGGTCTGCGCCCAAGGCTAAACCCGATGCCAGGCAAACTGCTAGAAAAGCGATTTCATCGCCAGGGCCTAAAAAAACAACACTGCCAAAACTCACGATGGCCAAAGCCATTCCGATTAGCCAGGCCTTTGCCAACCCTTGTGAGCGCACAAGTTTGAGCCACAAAGGCAATGACAGTGCGCCCGACAAAAAATAGACGCCTAAGAACCATGGCGACATGGCAGCAGAAGCCTGAATTTGGTCTTCGATGAAAAACATGACCAAGCCAGCAGGCACGGCACTGGCAATGCCATTCAACAAAAAAACCAATAGCAGTTTGCGAAAACTAATTTGCCTCAGTGGCAAGTAATTGTCTTTGTCCGTCAACTCAGTATGGCTGTCTTTTTCAATCCGTGTTTGGCGCAGCACACGCGACCAAACCACAAGACCCAGCAACAACATCACGCCTAAGAAAACAGTGGTTGACAGCCAACCGGCCATCACGGGCAATGCAGATGCAGTGACCACACCCACCAAACCCGCCCCCTCGCGCCATGCGACGATGCGGCTTTGTTGGCTTGCACCGCCGCCCACTCTCGAGGCCCACGCTTGATGAAGAATGCTCAGCCCGCTGTAGCTAAGGTGGCACAAGGTAATCCACACGCCAACCCAGATCACAAAAGAAAAAGGTTCTGTGAAAGTGGGAGGGAAAAAGAGCGCGGCAAATGAAAGCAACAAGCCCACCGCATAGGCCAAGGCCACGCCCAAAACACTCAAAGAAGAACGCGTGTACAAAGCATCACTCAAACGTCCCAGCATAGGGTCAACCACGGCATCTATCAGGCGACTGAAAAGCAACACAGCCCCCAAACTTGTCAAAGGCACTGCAAACTGGGTGGCATAGAAATGCGGCAAATTCACGTACATGGGCAAAGCCACAAAAGCCAGCGGCAATGCCAACAAGCCATAGCTCATGCTTTGCTTGTGCGTGATGTGTTCAAGCGCGCTCATAGGCCCTTCATCCACGCTTGCCTGAGAGCAGGCGCAGAGCTTGACTCGTGCAGCCAGATTCCAAAAAACAGCTGCGCAAACAAGGGGTCCTGAATGCGGCCAATGACTTTGTCGTTCAATAGAAATTCGACGCCAACGTTGGGCGCATTGACCGCCTGAAGTCGATCGCCTTTTTGAACGTTCGGAAAAATATCTAACATGGCTTTAAGCCAATTACTTTCTTGGTCGCGCGAGAATGCGCCGACTTTGCGCATTTCATCGATGGACCTTTTTGAAATGGCTTCGCCTTCCAAGCTTCTGAGGTAAGACACCTCCAAAACGAACGCGTGCGCCGAATAGCTTGTCATGGAAAAGCCAGGGCGCAACCAGAGACGCGCGTCATAAACGTCAAAGCCCCAAATGCTCAAGCGTTGTTGAGTGGAGGGTTTAACCCCCGGCAGCAAGAGTGGCGATGCATGCGCCAAATTCAAACTCACGTGGCATGCGAGCAAGCACATGCCCAGGCCCCATGAAAAACGACGTTGAAGGCGAAGAGAAGACACTTCAATGCCTTTTCTGCAAGGTGAACTGAATGACATCCGTGTTGGCTTCATCAAATGCGGCCTCGCAATAAGCCAAATAGAACTCCCACAAACGAATGAACTTAGCGTCGAATCCCACTTTCAAGACCTGCGCTTCCTGGGCCATGAAGTCATGCCGCCAACGCCTTAAAGTTTCTGCGTAATCGGGCCCAAACTTCAGCTCATCAATCACCTCTAGACCTGCCAAGCGGGCTTGTCTTCTGAACTCGGAGGGGCTTGGCAAACACCCGCCAGGAAAAATGTACTGCTGAATAAAGTCTGTCGACTTTACATAGCGATCAAACAGCGCATCGTCAATCACAATGCTTTGAATGCAGGCCTTGCCGCCAGGCTTCAATTGTTGGCTGATGGTTTGAAAGTAGGTTGGCCAAAACTCTTGGCCAACCGCTTCAATCATTTCGATCGAACAGACGGCGTCGTATGGGCCATCATCAATGTCGCGGTAGTCTTGCAAACGCAAGTCTGTTTTTTCAGATTTGCCATTCCATTTCATTCGCGCATTGGCAAAAGCAAGCTGCTCGGTCGACAATGTCACGCCAGTCAAACTGGCGCCAAAGTCTTGTGTTGCCATTTCGGCCAAAGCACCCCAACCACAACCAATTTCAAGCACCCGCGAACCCACACCCACATCGGTCATGCGCAACGCACGACGGACCTTGGCGCGCTGAGCATCGCCCATGCTTTGGCTAAAATCACCCTCAAACAAAGCAGAGGAATAGTTCATGGTGCCATCTAACCAGAGTTCATAAAACGCGTTGCCCAAATCGTAGTGCGCATGAATATTTTTCCGGCTATTGGCCTTGTGATTGCGATTGAGCAAGTGCTTGATGCGGTAGGCCATTCGGCCCCACCAAGACCCAAAAATCAAATCGTCGATCACGCGTCTGTTTTGAATCATGACCCGCAGCAAGTCGCTCAATGATGGCGTGCTCCAATCTCCGGCAATGTAAGACTCTGCAAAACCAATGTCGCCCGACTTCAAGCTGGCCGTGAAGACGTTCCAGTTTTGAAGGCTGATGGCGGCGTGGAGGGTTGACGATTGGCCAAACACCTTGGTGCTGCGGTCGGGAAACTGGACCGTCAAAGTGCCGTGTTCCATTTTTTCAAGCAATTGCAAAACTCTGCGAACGGCCATGGGTGCAGATTGAAGCTCGAATGAGGTGCTGGTTGAGGGACTGGAGTTCATGATCAGCTGATTTTCGAAATAATCGTTGGGGAGACTTGTGCGCGAGAGACCAATTCAGCGGGCGGCTCTGGTTTGGTCATGAATGGCACGCGTTTAAGCCAAAGTAAAAGGGCATGCCAGTGAATGCGAAGCATCACGGCAAATGTGAAGAGGGGATAGCGCCAAAAAGTACGCCGAATTTCC
>CAXNGF010000017.1:0-15151 GCA_964201905.1 Limnohabitans sp.
TTCACGATATCGGCTGTACGTTGCCAACGCAAACTTTCGAATTGTTCAAAGGCTTTTTCAGAAGTGTCTTGCGCAGCCAAGCAGCGCGCCATGACGGCAGCATCTTCAATGGCCATGTTGGCGCCTTGCGCTAAAAAAGGCAAAGTGGGGTGCGCAGAATCGCCCACCAAACAAATCGAGCCTTGCGCCCAGCCTCTTTGAGGCGAGCGGCCTAACAAAGCCCATTTAAAGGGTTGTTCAATTTTGCGCATCAACTCACACACATCTTCATGCCAGTGTCCAAAGTCTTGGAGCAACTCTTCGTGTGTACCCTGCTCTGTCCAAGATTCGCCGCGCCAGCCATCTTTTTCAATGATGCCCACCACATTCATCAATTCTCCACCCCGAACAGGATAGGTAATGACATGTGCGCCTGGTCCAACCCAATTGGTGCCCACTTGGGCTTGTAAATGCGTAGAAATGGTATTGATGGGAACCAGTCCGCGCCACGCCAGCAAGCCCGTAAATTGCGCTTTGTCTTCGCCCAATAATTTCTCGCGCAGAACAGAATGAACCCCGTCTGCTGCGATCAATCCAAAGGCCTGGTGAAGGCTGCCGTCTTGCAACTCAAAGCTAGCGCCAGAAGAAGTGCTTTGAGCGGAAACAACTCGGGCGTTCAGTCGAACAGGCTTGTCTGAACGAGCATTGAATGCCTCCAACAAAATCTTGTGCAAATCGCCACGGTGCACCATCCAATAAGGGGCACCAAAACGAGAGAGGCAGTCATCACCCAGATCAAACAACTTCCAGCGCTGACCCGTATTCCACATTCGAATTTCTTTGCCCTTCGCCTGACACACTAAGGGTAATAAATTTTTTTCTAAGCCTAAATTTTGCAAAACCTTGGTGCCGTTGGGTGAGATTTGCAAGCCAGCGCCTACCTCACCCAATTGGGAAGCTTGTTCGTAAACGTCGACCTTGAAACCCTGCTGCAAAAGTGCGAGTGCTGTGGTCAGTCCTGCAACGCCAGCACCTGCAATGGCAATTCGCTTTTCTGTCATTCTGCTTTGATGTTGTTTTCTTTAGCCACTTGCGTCCAAAGCTGAGTTTCTTGTGAAATGACTTTGGCAAAATCTGCCGATGAACCGCCAACAGGTTTGATATCGAGTTTGGCCATGCGCTCTTGAACATCAGGCAAAGCCATGATGCGAGCGACTTCCTCTTGCAAGCGTTTCACCACAGGTGCAGGTGTTCCTGCCGGTGCCAACAAACCGCTCCAAAAATTAACTGACAAATCGATACCTTGTTCTTTCAAGGTAGGCACTTGTGGGTAGGCTGCAAGGCGCTGCTCTGAGGTCACCCCTAAGGCGCGCAATTTGCCGGCCTTTAACAAGGCTGCAATGGGGCCAGAATCAATTAGAGTCATTTGGACCTCTTGTGTCAAAACGGCATTGATGGAGGGTGCACTGCCTTGGTAGGGCACGTTCAAAGCCTTCAAACCTGTCTTTGTTTTAACCAACTCCATGACCAATTGAAACGATGCCGATGGGTATGAATAGTTGAACTTGCTTGGATTGGCTTTGCTGAGGGTGACCAGTTCAGCAAGTGTTTTGGCTGGCGATGCTTCATTGACCGCCAGAATCATGGGGAACGAACCCGCCAAGGAAATGGGCGCTAAATCTGTGATGGGGTTGTAAGACAATTTGGCCACCAAGGCAGGGTTGAACACAATTGGGCCACTTGCTGCCATCAGCAAGGTGTAACCATCGGGTGGCGACTTCACCACCAACTCGGTGCCCACTGCTGCGCCAGCGCCGGGTTTATTTTCAACCAGAACGGACTGGCCCAACGCAGGGGCTAATTTCTCAGCCACAACACGCGCCAAAATATCATTGGCACCCCCTGGCGCATAGGGCACCACAATGCGAATCGCCTTGGTGGGCCAAGCATTTTGTGCTTGGGCAGGTCCGCCAAGACCGGCTAACAAGATGAGTACGAAACCCACCAATGTATTGCGCTTGTGATTTGTAAATTTTAAATTTTCCATGTCTATCTCCTGTCTTTACTGAGTCAATGAGTGAAAATTAATGTGGCGAATTTAAACACCAAGGGATCTTGAATTAGAGCGGCGTAATTCGAACATGGAGCAACGCACTTCGCCCTGCATCCAAGGCCGCCAAACACCTTGCAATGGCAGCCTCTACTTGTGCAGGGTCTACCAATCTTTCACCATGCGCACCTGCCGCCTCGGCAATGGCTGCAAAGTCTGTTGAGTAGCCCAAATCAGAAGCAAACTGGTTGGTGCTCTTGGCCTCGCCTTGAGGGTACATGCGCAAGGTCGACTCTTTTACCGCAGACCAACCACCGTTGTCCAACAGCACTGTCATGATGGGCAAGCCATACTGATTGGCAACAGCATAGACTGAACTTGGATTGCTGAAGTAAAAAGAGCCATCTCCCACAAAATGAATGACCCTGTTTTCAGCTTGCGCCAACTTGATGCCAAGCGCTGTTCCAGCTGAAAAACCAAGGCCACCACCAGACAAACCCATTAGGCTGCCTGGCACCTCGCGAGGTATTTGCTCAAACACAGCCATGGTGTTGCGAATGGCTTCATTCAAGACCATGTCATGTAAGCGAATTTGTTGCCCCATAACGGCACAAAGGTAATGCGGATTGATGGCATTGACGACACCACAATCTTCGGCCATGGCTACAGCCCTTAGCCGGTTTTTCTCATGCGCAGCTTTCAAAACCAAGCCCCTTGCCGCTGCTTTTGTTTTGAACTCTGGCGTGGCACTGCCTTCAATGATTTCAATCAATTGAGAGATCAGTCGAACACTGTCGCCCTCAATGCGGGCATTGAGGTGAAATCCCCACATGGGAATATCGCGTTTGATGGCATCGACATCAAATTGTGCCCAATAAGCATTTGGATTGACACGCGTCGTTTTGGGAATCCAAGGAACGTCAACATCGACCATCAACCCAAAATCGACTTGCTCCGTGAATGCAGCCGGGTTGTAACCGCCAAAATAAGGCGAGTCGCGCCGTATGTTCAGGTAGATGGTGTTGAATTCACAAACACGCATGCCACACAAAATTGCCAGCTTTTCAATTAACGCAGGTGCCTGATGATTTCTGCCTGCATAGGCGGTAACCAACATTGGATTGTCGGAGCGCATTAGATGTTCAGCAATGGCGCGAACTTCACTTGCATCTGCACCCTGAGCTTTGACGGGCAAATGGTTTTGTTGGCCAAAGGCACCTAGGCTGACAGCGTCAACAGGTGCTGCCAAAACTTCTCTAGGCAATGTGAGGTAGACAGGCCCGGTAGGGTCACTTTGCATGACCGCGCCAGCTCTAGACACAACTTCATGCGCCATAGAGGGCCAGGCTAAGTTGTACTCCCACTTGACATACGGCCTGACCACACTGGCTTGATCAAAGGGTTCTTGAATGAAATGAACATAGGTGTCACGTCCTCCCGTTGCGTCATCGAAGGTGCTCATGGGTGCACGACCTGCAATAAGCAGCACAGGAATTCGTGTGCGGCAAAGATTGTGCAAGCCCATGGCAGCATTGGCCGTTCCTGCATCAACGTGAACCAAAACGGCCTGCCCACGACCAGTCGCAACGGCATAGCCACCCGCCATGTGAACCGCTGTATTTTCATGTGGGCACAAAATTAACTTTGGAAATGCTCGACCTTGCTCGCGCCAATGCGCCATCTCTTCAATCAAGGGGGCATGGTCGGTGCCCAAATTGCAAAACAAATATTCAATGCCTAAATCAACCAAGCCTTGCAGCAAGTCGTTGGCGGCGGTACGGATGTAGTCTTGAGTCATAACTTATTTATTGAACAGCCCGCCGCCTTCACAAGAGGCAACTTTTGCTTGAGTCTCATCAATAACCAGCGCTGCATCAACCAATCTCACGCGTTGGTCAACATAGTAGCCACCATACTCCGTGTACTTTAAAACAGCGCACCCGCATTGCTGACACGCATAAACATCAGCGCGGTTGTAAGGAAAATTCTGCAAGGCTATGGGCGCTTCTGGCGAGTCATAGCGCGTGCCGTATGGATGAAACTCTTCAAAGCTGAGCTCAGACTCTCCTTCAGCCAGCTCGCGGCGCAATGTGCCCTCAAATTTCAATTGTTTGGAAGGCCAGCGCTCGTCACTGACACTTTCCCAGCCTTTGCAAATCTTGAGAGAGCACGCGCATTGATCCAGGGACTGCTTGGCACACGCCTTGAGTTGCTTCGAATTGAGTGGAAGCTTAGGTGATGCAGACATTTTTAAAGTTTAATGACTGATGTGAGTATCTAGAAATTGCATCACGGATGTCAAACCTTTTTCAGGCTGTTCTTCTTGCAACAAGTGTCCTAGCTTAGGAACAATCACAGTGGTGGAATTTAACAAAACATTAGCATAGCTTTGCGCGTTGGTGTTTGGAATCATTTGATCCTGCTCACCCCAAATTAGCAAGGTGGGGGCCTTGATGGTTTTCAAACGTGGTACCGGATCAGTGTAAATGGTTTGATTGGATCTGTCCAAAATAGCGCCCCGAACACCGGGCGCCCTGAGCATGTCGTAATAACGATTGACCAGCGCATCGTTTAAGGCTTCAGCATCTGAGAATGCCGGCTCAATCGATTTTCGCACCAGGTACTTCGGTAAAGCATATTTGATGAGGCCCATGACAGCGGGTACTTCATAAGGCTTGGTTCCGATGTCTTTAGCTTCAGGAAAACCATCTGGCGCCATGAGCACCAAAGCTTGCACGCGTTCAGGCTGAGAAGCCGCCAAAGACCAAGCCATTTTTCCACCCATCGAGTGGCCAATGACCGAGAACTTGTCCAGTCCTAGCTTGTCGGCAAAGTGCGTCAGGATGGCAAGGTCTTTTTCTTCAGAATAATCATTATCAGGACTAGCACCTGTTAGGCCAAATCCAGGTAAATCTAGCCTGATCACTTTGTATTTTTTCTCTAAGCTCTCAGACCAATCGTCCCAAGCTTGCAAACTGGAACCAAAGCCGTGCAATAACAACAAAGCAGGTGCGCCTTGAGGCCCCGTCTCTTTGTAATGAACTTTCAAACCATCAACCTCGATCATCTGCGGGGAAGAAGCCACGTAGCGCTTTTCCAGTTCGGCGCGCTCAAGGTCGGGGGTCCAAAGGCCATACAACACAAGGGCTAGCAGGGCGGCACCAAAACCAAGGGTATTCAGCATGTGCCGACCTTCGCGATCGACAGCAAGCTTGCATTCAATCTCATAAACTACTTTCTAATACCGTGACTTGGTTATACAAAGGGTCATAATTTAACGGCATTTGACAAATCGTCAAGTTAAATTGACACTTTGTAGAATCTAGCCCATATGAAAGAAATAACCCTGCATTACTTGCCGGCTGATGATGCCCAGCGAATGATTCTCCACAATGAGATTCATACCCGCCCTTCTGCCAACTTCAAACTGCCTAGCCTGATTGTGTACGTCGCAGTTTTGAACGCGGGCGTGAGCAGCTTGGAAGAAGGTGCGCATCTCAAACTCTTACCTGGCCACCAAGACTTAGACACTGAGAGTATGAAGGGTAACTTTCTACGACTTCAATGCCCGGGCTACAAAGTAATTTGGGAACGACACACTGAATTCACTCGCTACACAATCGTGCAAGACCTGCCAGAACATGCAGGCTGGGGCAGCCAACTGCCAGAGCTAAGTTCGCATGTCGCTACTGGCAACGCTTGGCTTAGCAGCATTCCTGGCAAAACAATTACTGCCATTCATTTGGCCATGTTGAATGAAGGCATGGACGACGATGATGCCTTTTTCAAGGCAAAAAATTGGCTTGGTGAGGGCACCGTGATTGGCTCCAAAATGGGCAGAACATCGGAGAACCTGTCGCACTCTCATTTAATGACCAATCTCAGAATTGGCGCCGATGGTTTTGAACGCATTTTGGTTTTGGCTTCACCTCAAACTTCCGAAAACAGATCAGGAAGAATAGCCCAACGGCTGTTAGAACTTGAAACCT
This sequence comes from Limnohabitans sp., assembly GCA_964201905.1. Classification (GTDB taxonomy): domain Bacteria; phylum Pseudomonadota; class Gammaproteobacteria; order Burkholderiales; family Burkholderiaceae_C; genus Limnohabitans_A. The sequence continues at coordinate 6,019 of CAXNGF010000017.1, forward strand.
ACCGAATCATGTCTTTGCTCAGTTTACCTATCGCCAAAAAACTTTCTGCAAAACTGATGCAAACCGAAATTCAGTTGGTGGAAATCACCAAACGATTAGAAAAAAAGATTGACTCTGATGAGGTCTTGCTCAACGACTTAGCGAGTCTTTCGGCAGAGGTGGAAAGCATCACGGCAGAAAACAGCTACAGATTCTCGGCAGCTCGAGCCTACGATGCCATTGTTCGCGAACGTATTTCTGAAATGCGCGAGCAACCTTTGTCGGGGATTCAGACAGTAGGTGAATTCATGCAGCGGCGGCTTGCGCCTGCCTTGGCCACTGTGAATGCAACCTCAGATAGATTGGCAGCTTTGTCACAGCGCTTAGCCCGAGCTACTGCGTTGTTGCGCACCCGGGTTGATATTGCAACTGAAGCCCACAACCAAGCACTGCTTGAAAAACTGACCAGAGGACAAGCATTGCAGTTGCGCCTTCAATCCACGGTGGAGGGCTTGTCAATTGCAGCCATTAGCTACTATGTAGTGAGCTTGGCCTTGTATTTAGGCAAGGCCATGAAAGCTGCTGGTATGAATATCAATCCTGAAATGTTGGCAGGATTTAGTACACCAGTTGTCTTGTTTGTCTCTTGGAAATTGATCCAACGCATTCACAGAAACTTAAAGAACCTTTGAGGTCTCTCTCTTTTATCACTCTCTGACACTAATTTCCCCATGAACTCCACTCAACGTCCCTGTGTGATTGTCACAGGCGCATCCTCCGGCGTAGGACTCTATGCAACCGATTCCCTCATTCAACGAGGTTGGCATGTGATCATGGCCTGCCGCGATATTGCAAAAACTCAGCGAGTCGCCTCTGAGATGCATTTGAATCCTACGCACTTCACCATCATGAAGTTGGATTTGGGTTCATTGCAAAGTGTTCGAGATTTTGTGGCAGCTTATCTTGCCAGAGGTTGGCCATTGCACGCACTGCTGAACAACGCAGCCTCCTACCAACCTCGTTTAAAAAGCCCTGCACGTTCCCCTGAAGGTTTTGAGTTGAGTGTTGCAACCAATCACCTAGGCCATTTTCTGCTCAGTCGCTTGATGTTGAAGTTGTTGCTGCAAACACAAGCTCAGGAACAAGTAACCCGCCCAGATTTTCGTGCTCGCCTAATTACCTTGGGCACCGTCACGGCCAACTCTGAAGAGTTTGGCGGCAAAGTGCCTATCCCTGCACCCGCCGATTTGGGCCAACTTGAAGGTCTTAAGCAAGGCTTTCTAGAACCGATCGCCATGATTGATGGCAAAGCATTTAAAGCAGGCAAGGCCTACAAAGACAGCAAACTTTGCAACATGATGATCAGCCGCGAATTGCATCGAAGGTATCACGACAGTACCGGCATCATCTTCGGCACCGTGTATCCAGGCTGTGTGGCAGACACCGCCTTGTTCCGAGACACGCCTAAAGCTTTTCAAACCATTTTCCCTTGGTTCCAAAAAAATATCACCAAGGGCTATGTCACTCAAGCCTTGGCTGGCGAACGTGTGGCCCAGGTGGTCATCGATTCTGAATTTGCCACTTCTGGTGTGCATTGGAGTTGGGGCAATCGGCAAAAGCCTGGCAGGCCTGCGTTTGCGCAACCCTTGTCGGCCAAGGCCACAAGCGAAAGCCTTGGCATTCAATTGTGGGAACTGAGCGACAAGTTGGTCGGTTACAAGGAGGAAAGCGCAAAAAGTGCGCCCTTCAACGCAGTCACTCAAGACGCCATGGCGAGTTTTTCAAAAGCCACCAACCCTCGGTTGGCCCAAGTCATGGGCTTGTTGGTCAAGCATTTGCATGCTTTTGTGGATGAGTCGCAATTAAGCAAAGCAGAGTGGTTGAAGGGTTTGGAATTTCTCACTGCAGCCGCCAAAATAACAGACGATGAGCGCAATGAGTTCAGCCTCTTCTCAGACATCATGGGCATTTCCTCTATGGTTGACGTGGTGTCCCAGCCACCAGGAGGCACACCCAGCAGTGTGCTGGGCCCCTTTCACAATCATGATTCGCACTTTCAGCCAAATGGCTGCGACCTCACCCACGGCCAGCCTGGTGAGCGCGTTTGGTTGCATGGTCGCGTTTTGGACATTCATCAAAATACCATTCCCAATGCACAAATTGATTTTTGGCAAAATGCCGACAACGGTTTGTACCCTGCTCAAGATGCTGCACAAGACCCACAAAATTTACGCTGCAAAATCAAATGTGATGAACAAGGCGCCTACAGCTTATTGACCATTTGCCCTCACCCCTACACCGTGCCAACCGATGGGCCTGTTGGTGCCTTGCTGGCAGCCAGCAACCGGGGCATTTGGCGCCCTGCACACTTTCATATCATTGTGAGCGCCCCTGGTTATGTCGGCTTGGTCACAGAACTGTTTCCTGCAGGGACAGATTACCTTGACAACGACACCGTGTTTGGCGTGCGACCAGGTTTAATTGTGGATGTCAAAAATTGCCAAGACACAGAAGTAGCGAATCTATATACATTAACAACACCATTCAAAGAAGTTGGATTTGATTTTTCATTGGTTAAGCAAACATTGCCAGTTTGAACTGGCTCAAATTTAAAGGAGACAAAACCATGGTTCATTATTTCAAGGCCCTTTTGGCCTTCGCCGTCATCGGCAGCTTGCATCTTTCAAGCTGGGCGCAAAGCGATTGGCCCAAAGCCAAGCCTGTCACGCTTGTTGTCGCATTTGCGGCTGGTTCTTCTACCGACATCGTGGCTAGGTCACTGACTCAAAAACTGAATGAACTGACCGGTGGTAATTTCATCGTAGAAAACAAAGGCGGTGCAGGTGGCAACATTGCAAGCAGCCAAGTCAAACGCGGCGCAGCCGATGGCTACACCATCTTGGTCCACAGCGTGGCCTTTGCGGTCAACCCCTCGCTGTATGCAGACGCTGGTTACGACGCCATCAAAGACTTTGTGCCTGTTGCCCTAGGTCCCAAGACGCCCAATATTTTTACCGTGAATCCAAGTGTGGCTGCTAAAACATTGCCAGAGTTGGTTGAAGCCGCGAGAAAATCACCTTTCAACTATGCTTCCTCTGGCATTGGCACCACCACGCATCTTTCCATGGAACGACTCAAAACAGCTGCCAAAATTGACATCGTGCATGTCCCCTATCAACCCGCAGCTGCCATCAATGCCGTTGTAGCAGGTCATACACAAATTGCATCGACCTCCATGCCGCCTGCTGTGCCCATGATCAAAAGTGGCAAGCTCAAAGCCTTGGCCGTAACCAGTGCCACGCGCTCTCCGCTGCTACCCGACGTACCTTCTATCACTGAGTATGGTTACAAAGAATTTGACGACTACACCTGGTTTGGTTTCATGGCACCTGCTGGTACTCCACCCGATGTGGTCAACAAGCTCAATGCAGCCCTTAACCGTGCCATGGCTTCTGCCGATGTTGTAGAGCGTTTTACGCAACTCGGCATGGCAAGCTCCCCTAACACCACCACAGAATTCAATAACTTCTTAAAAGCAGAAGTACCCAAATGGGCTGCAGTGGTTAAAAGCTCTGGCGCCAAAGTCGATTGAATTGAAGGCGCTATTTTTCACCAAAGTGAAGCGGTAAGCCCACATAGTTTTCAGCCATGGTCCGTGAACCGGCTTCACTGTGAATAAGATAGTTCAATTCAGCTTCTTGAAATCTCTGACCCATTTCACCTTGATCAGGAAAACGGTGCATCAAGCTGGTAAACCACCAAGAGAACCGTTCTGCGCGCCAGATGCGCGCTAGGCAACGCGTGGAATAGTGGTCAATGCCAGCATGCGATTTTTCGACGCACGCTTCAATGAGGGCATCTGACAAATACTTCACATCGGTGGCAGCCAAGTTCAAACCTTTGGCACCAGTGGGCGGCACAATGTGCGCCGCATCGCCTGCCAAAAACAAAGTACCGAAGCGCATGGGCTCAGTCACAAAACTGCGCAGAGGCGCAATGCTTTTTTCAATGCTAGGGCCCGTGACCAACTGTTCTTGTGCCTCAGGGTCTAGGCGAAGCCGCAACTCTTGCCAAAATGCATCATCAGACCATTGCTCAACTTTATCGGTTAAAGGTACCTGCAAGTAATAACGACTGCGCGTTGTGCTGCGTTGTGAACACAAGGCAAAACCTCGCGTGCTGTTGGCATAAATGAGTTCTTCGTGAACTGGGGGAGTATCAGACAACACACCCAGCCAACCAAATAGATAAACTTTTTCAAATTCTTGAATAGATTTGCTAGGCACACTGGCGCGGCAAACGCCATGAAAACCATCGCAGCCGGCAATGAAATCACAGTTTATGGTGTGTCGCTGACCCTCTTTTTCATAAGAGACGGTGGGATGGTCTGAATCAAAATCGTGAATCTCAACATCATTGGTTTCATAAATGGTGATAAGTCCAGCCGCTTGACGAGCATCCATCAAATCGCGGGTGACTTCAGTCTGGCCATAAACCATGACCTTTTGACCGCCCGTCAAAGCTTCTAAATCGATGCGATGACGCTCGCCTTTGAACAGCAGGTCAAACCCTGTATGAATCAAACCCTCTTTCTTCAAGCGCTGGTCTACACCGGCTTGAGCCAACACATCCAAGGTGACTTGCTCTAATACACCAGCCCTGATTCGACTCAAAACATACTCAGGGCTTTGACGTTCCAAAATAATGGCATCGACACCAGCCTTGTAAAGAAGCTGGCCCAGCAATAAACCGGATGGGCCAGCACCCACAATCACGACCTGTGTTCGCATAACTGATTCCAAGATTAATTGATTAATTGATTAATTGATTAATTGATTAATTGATTAATTATTTACCAGCAATGGCAATCAGTTCGACTTCAAATTGAAGTGTGGCATTGGGTGGAATGACACCACCGGCACCTCGGGCACCATAGGCAATACTCGGTGGGCAGGTCAATCTGGCCTTGCCACCGATTTTCATCAATTGCACGCCTTCGGTCCAGCAGGGAATGACGCCATTCAAAGGAAATTCAATGGCCTGATTGCGCTTGTAAGAGCTGTCAAATTCTTTGCCATCGGGAAAGGTGCCACGGTAATGAACTTTAACTTTGTCTGTGGCCGTAGGACTGGCACCCTGACCGTCTTGAAGAGATCTAAACACCAAACCTGAAGAGGTGACTTTTGCACCAGATTCTTTGGCAGCCATTTGCGCAAAGTCGTTTTGTGCCCAAACAGACGACATAGAATAGGTGCAAAGACCGATTGCAATCAGAAAACGGCTTAATGAGTTCATGGTGTTTTTTTCCTTAAATTAACGCTAAACGGGGCACATAGATTTTTAAGAGATGCCAATTTGTTAAAACTTATTGTTGCATCAAGTCAACGACATTGTAAAACCCTTCATTTTGCGTCTAAAAAGGTCAACATAGTGATTAAGTTTCGATTGAGCGCCTTAAAGCCAAAGGGGTATGAAAAATGAAAATCAAAGCAGTGGTTTTTGATGCTTACGGCACCCTGTTTGACGTTTACTCAATCCAAGCCTTGGCAGAATCGTTCTACCCCGGTCAAGGTGCAGATATCGCCATCAAGTGGCGCGACAAGCAAATTGAATACACAAGGTTAATTACGCAGTCAGACCCTCACAATGCATCGGGCAGTCAGTACTATCGCCCGTTTTGGGAATTGACGCGCTTGTCTTTGGAATACACCTTAGACCGACTCAATCTCAAACGAGAATCTGGGCAGGTTGAAAAACTGATGCAGCAATATGCACATCTCACAGCCTTTCCAGAAAATTTAGCAGTGCTGCAAAAAATTAAAAGTATGGGACTCACAACAGCCATCTTGTCAAACGGCAGTGTCGACATGTTGGCGTCTGCAGTGAAGAGCGCAGGTATGGAGGGTGTTTTAGACCATGTCATTTCGGTCGATCCAATTCGTCTGTTCAAAACGTCTCCTGAAAGTTATGGTTTGGTTCAAGAGACCATGCCAGTGAACAAAGATGAAGTCTTGTTTGTATCTAGCAATGCATGGGATGCCTTAGGTGCCACTTGGTTTGGCTTTACAACGCATTGGGTCAATCGGCAAGGCTTACCGTTTGAAGCGCTTACGCCCCGGCCGCATTATTCAGGCGCAGATCTCAATTCAGTTTTGAGTTCCTTAGAACACTGAATTAGCGCAGAGACTTAAAGCTAATGAAAAAAACCCGACCGCAAAGTGCGATCGGGTTTTTTGTTGGAAGGATTCAAGTTTGCAATTTTAAGCTTGCAAACTTTGCACCCTTAATGCATCGCTGTACCTTGTGAAGTAGAGCCATCAAAGCTAGGGAAGCGGACGTTCTCTACCAGGTCCTGAACTTCTTGCTCAGGGGCCTTGGTCAGCAGCGACACAATGATGATCACTGCAAAACCCAGTGGCACGCCAAAGATACCAGCAGAGATAGGCGCAATGTCCCACCATGTGTTGGCCTTCAGAATTTCAGGTGTCAGTGAACCATTGTGGAACAAGCCGTACATCCATGGATGTGTCTTGGTCATGTAATAGAACGAAATGCCCAAGCCAGCCATCATGCCCAACGAAGCACCCCACTTGTTAGCACGCTTCCAGAAGATGCCAAGGGTCAAAGCTGGGAAGAAGGCTGCAGCAGCAAATGAGAAGGCCGCAGACACCAAGAACAAAATGTCAGCCATCTTTAAGGATGCGACATAAGCAGCAGACAAGGCAACGAACACCAAAATAACTTTGGAGATCGCTACGCGGCGGCTGGCCGAGGCGTTGGGGTCAAGCACTTTGTAGTACAGATCATGTGACATCGCATTGGCAATGGTGAGCAACAAGCCATCGGCGGTGGACAAGGCAGCAGCCAAACCACCAGCAGCAACCAGACCAGAAATCACGAACGGCAAGCCGCCAATTTCAGGTGTGGCCAACACCACAATGTCACCGCCCAAGCGGATTTCTGCCAACTGCAAGATGCCATCTTTGTTGATGTCAGCCACAGCCATCAGTGTGGGGTCCACCGCATTCCATCGCGCTATCCATCCCGGCAACTGGTCCATCGGTGTACCGACCAAGAGCGTGTAGATGTCGAACTTCACCAGTACCGCCAAAGCAGGCGCTGTGAAGTAAAGCAATGAGATGAAGAACAAGGACCATGCCACTGACTCACGCGCTTCACGCACCGAAGGAACGGTGTAAAAGCGCATCAGAATGTGCGGCAATGCGGCTGTACCAATCATCAAACAGAAGACCAATGCCAAGAAGTTCTTGCGCGAAATGTCTCTTGCTGCGTCATCTTTGCCAGGGAACGGCTCAGCATGCCGAAGAGGCGGCGCTGCTCGGGCCGTATTGGTGGTTCGGGCAGCAGTGTAAGCAGTCTTGGCAGCAGCTTCATCTTTTGGCAAAGCAGCAATTGCAGCTGTAGCGGCCTTGATATCAGCTTCTGGTGCGTTGGCGGCTTTCAGATCTTCCAGCTTTTTCGTGGCGGCTTCTTTGTCAGCTGCAAAGGCTGCAGGAACATCTTTCAGTTTTTCTGCAGCAGCATCAGCGCGTGCTTTGAAAATACCGCGAACTTCAAGTTCTTTGGGATCTTTCAACAATTGCTCTTCTTTGGCAGTCACTTTTTCAAGCAAATAGCCATAAGCAATTTGAGGAACAGGATTGTTGGTATGTTTCACCGACAGCCAGACCACAGGGATCATGTAGGCCACGATCAAAATCAGGTACTGCGCCACCTGAGTCCAGGTCACTGCGCGCATACCACCCAAAAATGAGCAGACCAAAATGCCAGCCAAGCCGACATAAACACCCACTTCAAAAGACAAACCCGTCATTCGTGCGGTGATCAGGCCGACGCCAAAGATCTGAGCTACGACATAAACGAATGAGACCAAGATAGCAGCAAAGACGCCAATTAAGCGGGCCATGTTGCCGCCGTAGCGTGCGCCTAAGAAGTCAGGAATGGTGAACTGGCCAAACTTACGCAGGTAAGGGGCCAAGAACAAAGCAACCAAACAGTAGCCACCTGTCCAACCCAAAATAAAGGCCAAACCGCCATAACCAGTTAGGTACAAAGTACCAGCCATACCAATGAAAGATGCAGCCGACATCCAGTCAGAGCCTGTGGCCATACCGTTGTAGATGGCTGGCACACGGCGGCCAGCCACATAGTATTCGGCTGCATCGTTGGTGCGACTCATCACACCAATGCCCGCATACAAGAGCACAGTGGCAGCCAAGAAGGCATAGCCAATGTAATCTTTAGACATGCCCATTTGCTCAAGAATGGCAAGCGCAATGACAAAGGCCGCAAAGCCTACGCCGTAGAAAATGAAAACTTTGTTCAGCGATTGCTGAAATTGGCCTTGGGATTGGCCTTCCCCTCCAAATACACTCATGAAGATTCTCCTTCTGAAACGCCATATTCCTTGTCAAGCTTGTTCATGTAGCGAGCGTAGTACCAAATGATCAAGCAATAGACGATCAGTGCACCTTGGCCAGCCACCCAAAATGAAAATGGCCAACCAAAAAAGCTGAACGTTAAATCACGCGCAAAGTACAAAAGTACAAATGTCACAGAAAACCACAGGGCTAACAGGAGCCCCGTGATTCTCAAATTTTTGCTCCAGTATTCCTGGTGCCTTGCAGTGAGTTGCATCTTCATCTCCTTATTGTTAAAAATACCAAATGTCAAACTTGAAATTCTTAGCCACACAGCGTGGGTTCTGTTCTCAAACCGGTCTGTCTAATTTCAGCCCTGTTTCTCTTTCGAGTTGGGCGGCCACTTTGGGCTCGAAACCTTTCAGGTGTCGCATCACCGCTAAAGCTTCTTCGGGTTGATTCAACTCCATGTGAACACGTGCCATTTGGTACCAGGCAAAAGGGCTCATTGATTGCAGTTCAGTGTTGCGTTTGAAGGCCTTCAAGGATTCTTCAAGCTTTCGCTGACGCACCAACACCAAACCCAAGCCGTACCAAGCACGGTCTAATTTTTCATCCAACTTGATAGCAGCTTTGAATGCGAGTTCCGCTTCTTGGCTACGCCCAAGCTCTTCACACACAAATGCGACATTGAAGTGGGCATTGGCGTTGTAGGGTTTTTGAGCCAGAGCGCGTTCAAAATAGCTCAACGCTTGTACCAGACGTCGATTGTT
>CAXNGF010000018.1:0-15127 GCA_964201905.1 Limnohabitans sp.
TGTGCGAGGCCTCGAGCCCGTAGCAATCAGCAGTTTGTCGTAGGGCAGGGTTTGACCATCTTGAAGCAGCAATGTTTGGTGCCCGCGCTCGATGCGGGTGACTTGAGCGCGAGTGCGTAAATCGATCTGATTTTGTGCATAGAAAGACAAAGGCCGAAAGAAAAGACGATCTTCGTCTAGCTCTTTTGACAGGAATTTTTTACTCAAAGGGGGGCGCATGTAGGGGGCTTGCGGCTCTTCACCAAGGACCACAAGCTGACCTGAAAACCCTTGTTCTCGCAGTGTGATTGCCGCCTGCACACCCGCTTGTCCCGCGCCAACGATGGCGTAGCAAAGCGCTGCACCTTCTTGCTCATGGGGGGAGGAATTGACCGGTCTGTTCATGCAGTGTTCAAGCTCGATGGAATTGCGGGGTGGCAAATTTCTTGGATAAAGTTTGGTTTTTGGGATATTATCAGTATATTCTTGTATTGAAGTCGAAAACTTTTAAACCTTAAGGAGATTGAAACCGTGGCCACCTATCAAGTGACGTATTGGCAAGAAATTCCATCCCAAGTCGATGCCAAAGCCCCCGGGCAAAAACCTCATCGAGAGCCGCTGAGCCAGAGGTTTCTAGAGCTCATTGACATCATCGCTAGCAAGCGGAAACAAGACTCTGCCGACGACTATCTGGCGGGTTGGAATAAGGGATCTAAAGAAGAACGCGAAGGAAGTGCTGCGCAGGTTGCCCAAGAGGTTGCTGCGGAATTTGAGGCCCAGTATGAGGCAATTCGAGCCCATGCAATTGCGCAGAGCTAACCTGCGCCGAGCGCATAACCAGAGCCCGGATTAATAATATATTCTTGGGTTATGAATTGGAGCCTAATCCCACCATGCAAATGAACATGATTCCGGCAACTGCCCTTCATGAGCCATTCTTCGAAGTGAAGAATGGATTGCGGGAGACGGCTGTGCATTTCTTTGAGCCCAATGCGCCCGTTTTGAACCATGAAAAAATCTTGCGCATGCAGGGGTACTCCAGCATGTCGCGAGTACGCCCAGCGATCGTTGGTGCAGCTCAAGAGATGGCTCGACGTGCAGAAAAATTGACCCAGCCTCGAATCGCTTATAAATTTTTGCGTGTTCAGTTACTCGATGCTCAAGGCATACAACTAGAGTCCGGGGCGCGCCTGAGCAGCCCTGCGTTTCAGAGCAAATTGGCAGGATGTGTCGAATTGATGCCGTTTGTGATGTCTTGCGGTACACCTTTGAGTCAGACCATCATCGATTTGGCAGAAGGCGGTGACTTGTTAGAGGCGGTGTTGCTGGAGACTGCCGGGTGGCTGTGCATTGAAGATGCAACCCGGCAATTGAAGGAATTTGTTCGATCGCAGGCACATGCGCGTGGGTACCGAATGAGTTCGCGCATGGGGCCAGGCTACACCTATCAAATTGGCGCAGAGCAAGTGCAGTGGCCGCTAGAGGACCACCCGGCCTTTTTTCAGCTGTTTGGAGATGCTGCACTTCCAGCGACGCTTATGAGCAGTTGTGGAATGAACCCCAAACTTTCCAGGTCGGGCTTGTATGGCATTGCGCCATCCGAATCACATTCACTTCAGGCGAGCATGTCTGAATCTTTCAACTAAAGGAGTTTGTATGTCTATAGCAGGTGATGGGTTGGTCATTATTGGTGAGAACTTCAATGCGACCCGCAAGATCAAGATCACCAGTCCCAAGGTGATACAGCAAGACGGCAAGGTTGGGATCGGTTACACAGATTTAGACGGTAACAAGAGGGTTTTGGATGTCACTGGCACCATCCCTCAGGAAGCCAATAAACGACTTGGATTTAATATCCCGCACGTTGCTGAAGCTTGCCGTCAAAAGGACCTGCACTACATTGGTTGGGCCATCAAAAATCAGGAAAAACATGGCGCGCACATTATTGACTTGTGTGTGGACGAAATGTCTGTTTACCCTGAAGAGAGAAAAGAATGGATGAGGTGGTTGGTGCAAACTTCTCAGGGCATCACTGACTCCATTTTGGCAATTGATTCGTCTGACCCTGAAACCATCCGCGCCGGACTAGAGGCGCATGATGCTTCAAAGGGGCGTCCTGCAATCAACTCTGTGAATCTTGAAGAGGGGCGGCAAACACTGGTGGACATGGCCAGGGACCGCAATGCAATCCTTTTTGCCAATGCCAGTGGTAAAAACGGCATGCCACAAAACGCCGAGCAGCGCGTATTGAATTTGGTTGGCTGCATGGACTTGATGGACAAGGGCGGAATTCCAATGGATGACCGCTATTTGGATCCGTTGGTTTTCCCCATTGGTGCAGGCCCTGATTTTGGTGGGCACTACCTTGACGCTGTTCGCACCATTCGTGAGCAGTACCCCGATGTGCATATATTTGGTGGTCACAGCAACGTGTCTTTTGGTTTGCCAGAGCGCAAAACCTTGAACTTCACTTTTGTAGCTCTTTCGATCATTGCAGGTTGTGACTCATTGATGATTGATCCCATCATGAACCCCTCACGCGAGTTCAATGATTTTATGTTTGCAGCCAAAGCATTGACAGGCAAAGATGAATATTCGGTGAAGTACCTGAAGTACACACTCTCACTCGCCGCACAAGCCAAGAGAGCAGCAGCAGCAGCTGCTGCAGCCGCTTAAATAAAAACCTAAAGGAGACAGTCATGAAAGAACTCATCCCACGCGAACGTTTTATCCGTACTTTGCGCCACGAGCCGGTAGACCGCGTATCTGTTTTGTACAGAATGAAGCACGAAGCCAAGGAGAAAATTGCTCGCGTCTTTGGCGTTGAAAAAACTGGCACCGGCCTGGGTCATGACCCTTCGCTGGAGCTGCGCTTAGGAAACGATGCAATCATTTATCAAATTGGTATCAACGCTGAGTTCTCTCATCGCCCGATCGCGATAGGTGAGACTTGGTTCAACCATTTTGGTGTGGGTTACGGCAAGAGCGGCTTAGAAGGTCGGACACACGAAGAAGAATTGGAATTTAAAAAGACCCAAGAATTTTGGGGGCCAGCCAAAGTAGTTCCGGAAAATTTTCCGAAGTCGCACCCTGTCACATCGATGGAAGAGTTGCGGGCCATGAAATGGCCAGACCCCAATGATCGCAGATTGCTTGATCCCATCAAAGCGCTGTGCGACAAGTACAAGAAAGACTATTTCATCATTGTCGATCTCTCATCTTCATTGATTGAGGCTGCTTACGCTCACATCGTGGGAACTCAAAACTTTTTCTTGATGACTGCCGATGAGCCTGATTTGATTGACGGGGTTTTAGATGGCTTGACTGAATATTACACGGCGCTGGGCATCAATGCCATCCGAGAGGGAGCCGATATGATTCGCATGGGGGATGATGTGGGTGCGCAGCAATCCATGATGCTGTCTCCCAAAATGTGGCGTAAATTGGCCAAGCCAAGACTGCAGCACATGTTCAATGCATTCAGGAAAGAAAACCCGGAAGTATTCGTTAAATTCCACTCTTGTGGTGACTACTCCCCCATACTGCCAGACATCTTAGAGTTGGGCAGCAACTTGTCGGGGCTCATGCAGCCTACAGGTGGATTGAAAGACAAGGCTGCCATCAAATCAAAATATGGTGCAGATTTGGCACTCTGTGGTGGATTTGATGTGCAAAGAATCCTTCCTCGCGGGCAGGTTGAAGATGTACGCAAAGGCGTGCTGGAGTGCATGCAAATGCTGGCGCCTGGAAGTGGTTACATTTTCTCGCCTTCGCACTACATCATGGCGGACGTTCCAATTCAAAACATCATGGCCATGTTTGAAGCACAAAAAGATTACGGCGTCTACGGCAAATGGCCGTTGAACTAAATCAATTCATTGACTATTTGGAGTTTAAAAATGTCCGATATTGAAGAACCGGTAATGAAACAACCTGTGGGTTGGGAAACGCGCGTACCCCAAGGGTGGGAGTGGGCAACTCTTTGGGAGGCGGTGGAAGAAGGGGATCACAAATTTGCCGACAAGCGAGTTGCAGAAGCGATTGAAGCAGGTATCAATCCGCGCGTCATATTAGACGATGGTCTCTTTCCTGGATTCGATGTTCAAGGTGAGCGTTTTTCTGCCCAAATCATCTTCATTCCAGAAATGCTGATCACTGCGCGGGCGATGAAGGCTGGGTTGAAGTTGATACGCCCCTTGTTGGCTGCCAACAAGGAAAAACCAGTTGGTACATTTGTGATGGGAACCGTTCTGGGAGATATGCACGACATCGGACAATCGATTGTGACCATCATGCTGGAAAACGCTGGTTTCAATGTGATCAATTTGGGTACCGATGTGCATCCTGATAAATTCATCTCTACTGCTTTAGAAAATAAAGCAGACTTGGTGGGCTTTTCTGCGCTGTTATCGACAACTGTTTACTACCAGAAGGTGACGATTGAAGAGTTTGAAAAAGCAGGTCATCGCAACAAGGTCAAAATCTTGATTGGTGGCGCACCAACATCACAAGAGTGGGCCGACAGCTGTGGTGCAGATGGTTGGGGTCGCGATGCCGTTGAGGCTGTGAAGTTGGCCAACCTTCTGGTGAAGGAAAAGCGCGAAGCTTGGGCTTGACAATGGGATTTAACGTTCGGTTTGCTACTGCGGCGGGAGAGCTGGGTCCGGTTAAGTCAGAACTTGACATGACCCTGCTTGATGCGGCACATCTTGCCGGCGTGAACATGGACGCCACATGCGGTGGGAGGGGGCGATGCCGCAGTTGTCGTGTGAAGGTTTTCTCTGGTGAAATATCGCCCCCAACACTTCAAGACACATTGCAACTGGGGCACGAAGAAGTTCAGGAGCGATTCCGATTGGCCTGTCAAACACGGCCAATGAGTGATTGCACTGTTGCTCCCATGCCTGTGAAGGCGGAATCTGGTTTTCAAATACTTTCAGGTGAAGCTGGTTTGGTGGCAGATGGGCGAATGCAAATTGACTCCGGTGTCAAAAAGCATGTTGTCATAGCAAGCACTCCTCAGGGGGAGCACCACCAGACTGCAGATCTTGAGGAAATCTTGTCTCAATTGCCATCGGGAATTGAGCGCCATGTTTCTTTGGATATTTTACGAAAAGTCCCAGGCGCATTGAGAAAAGATAAAGGTCGGATGACGGTCACGACATTCAATACGGAAATTATTGATATCGAAGTAGGTGACACCGCAGAACATTGCTATGGCATGGCGTTTGATATTGGAACCACGAGCATTGTGGGGACCTTGATGGACTTGAGCAGTGGGGAGCAATTGGGTGCGGTGGGTGGACTCAATCCCCAAGCCCAATATGGTGGAGATTTGATGTCTCGCATTGCTTATGTTCAATTTGATGAAGCGAAACTTGCTGTTTTGAGAGGGAAAATTTTAAGCGGCATGAATGACTTGATCAAAGAGGCCTGTGCGAAGGCGAATGTAGCTGCAGAAAATATTTATAAAATTGTTGTCGTTGGCAATACTTGCATGCACCACATATTTTTGGGTGTTGATGTGAGTTTTGTGGGCTTAGCGCCCTATGCGCCAGTCGTGCGTGATTTGCTGGTTTATTCAGCACGTGAGTTACCTTTAAAGTCTGCCCCCAATGCAAAAGTTTGCTTGCTGCCAATCGTTGCAGGTTTTGTAGGTGCTGACACCATGGCCTGTGTTTTGGCCACGCGCATTTATGAGGGCGACAAAATTCGAGCTCTGGTGGATATCGGGACCAACGGCGAAGTGGTGATGGGGTCAAAAGGTAAGCTTTACGCATGTTCTGCGCCTGCTGGCCCTGCACTGGAAGGCGCTCAAATCAGGGATGGCATGCGTGGCGCTTTGGGCGCTATCGAGCGAGTTGAAATTGACTCAGATGTCGCATGCAAAGTGATTGGAGATGCGCCTGCCATTGGAATTTGTGGCTCAGGCTTGATAGATGCTTGTGCAAAGATGCTCGATGCCGGCGTGATCGATGCGAACGGATTGTTGAGGCGTGAGTCCTACGCTTCTTTGTCCCCTTTGCTGCAAAAACGAATTTGCAAGGGTGAAGTCGGCCCTCAATTTGTATTGGTATGGAAAGACGAAGCTGGCAGAGATCAAGATATTGCCATCACGCAAGGGGATATTCGCCAATTGCAGTTGGCTAAAAGTGCGATTTATTCAGGTATTGTGATGCTGCGCGATGTGATGCATATCAATGATTCTGAAATTTCTGAATTGATGTTATGTGGGGGGTTTGGAAATTACATCAGCATCGAAAGTTCAGTGAAAATCAGGCTCTTACCAAATTTGCCAGTTGATCGGATCACTTACAGAGGGAACGCTGCAGCCATTGGGGCGCAGATGGCGCTTTTATCAGAGTTTGAGCGGTTGCGCGCTTTTGAATTAGCTCAAAAAATTGAGCATGTTGCCCTAGCAGCCAGACCGGAATTCCAAGATATTTTTGTGGAAGGTATGAACTTCACTGGCGAAACTTTTGCTGCTCAAGAAAGAATGGCCAAAGCAGCTAGAACTGCATGAGGTTCAAATAGCAGATCTGAAACAACTCATGAAGATTAATTTATTATTTGGATTTTTAGGGTCAGGTAAGACAACCTTGGCCAAGCATTTGCTTGAGCAAAGGGGTAGCACGGTTAAAACTGCCATCATCGTCAACGAGTTCGGAGAAGTGGGCGTTGATGGCGATATTTTGCGTGGGCAAAATATCGATGTGGTCGAGCTCAATTCAGGTTGCCTGTGCTGCACCTTGCGAGGCTCGCTGATGATGGCCTTGGAAGAGTTAAGAGACAAGTCACAAGTTGAACGCGTGATCGTTGAAGCGACAGGGATCTCACAGCCACGTGAGTTGCTCGATGAATTGGTGGATTCTTCTGTCAAAGGGCTGAAAATCGGGCCCATGGTCACCGTGGTGGATTGTGCGAAGTTCAATAAATTGCAATCCATGTTGGGCGATTTTTATTTGGATCAAATTGAGTTCGCAGATATAGTGATCGCTAACAAAATAGATTTGGCAACCCCAGGGCAAATTGAGTCAGCCACGCGTCATATTCGTGAAATCAACTCAAATGCACAGATATTCTTTGCTGAGCAATGCAGGGTGCCACCGGATGTATTGTTTGGGGAAGCTCAATCGCAGATCATTCAACAATTACAAGAAGAAATGATGGCGACCCCGAAAGTTGAGTCGGCACATGACCATGGCCATCGAAAGGGGCATGATCACGAAAGCCAAAATGATGGCCAGCACTTAAGCTACCATCATGGACATGAGCACCCACATCTGCACACTCACGAGCATGAGCACCATCCGCATGACCCCCATGCGCAGGCGCCTGCGCAGTCTTTTGTGGTTACGGTGGGTCGCAATGGGAGCAAAAGCAGTCTTGAAAAGTTCTTTCAATCTTTGCCAGACAAGGTTTGGAGAGTCAAAGGATTTGTTGATTTACAAGGGGAAAAGTCCCTTGTTCAGTACAGTTTGGGGCAACTTGAAATTACCTCGGCCTCTGGTGCTGCAGTGGATGCCTTGGTCTTCATTGGCCAGGATATGGACCGCGCTCAAATTGAAGCGCAAGTTGTGGTTGCAACACGATGATGCGGTCCTCCAGTGCCGTGCACGCGTCACAAAGAGCTTTCGGGCGCCGTTTGTCGCACGGCCCAAAGCCTGATATGCCAAGCTCTTTGGCCGAAGAGGCTTATGATTTGTTGGTGCATAAAATCACGCGACTTGAGGTTGCGCCTGGTGCTTTGTTGGTTGAAAGAGACTTGATTACAGAGTTTGGCATTGGCCGTACCCCGGTTCGAGAGGCATTGCAACGGTTGGCCATGGAGCGCTTGGTAAACCATCAGCCCAACCGAGGTATGTTTGTTTCGGAAATTACCGCAACGAGTGTTCAACAAATTTATGAGTTCCGAGCGATGTTGGATGGGCAAGCTGCTTGGCTTGCAGCGTCCCGAGCCACCTCTGATCAAATCAAGGAGCTTGAATTACTTCAGCTGGAATTGGTGAGGGCTACAAAGTCTGACGCGATTGATGACTATGTGGATGCAGACCGTCAGTTTTATCGGGTGTTGGCAGAGGCTGCTCACAATGCATGGATTGCGGATTCAATCCCTCGCATCTTCAATCTACATTTAAGACTTTGGTTTTTTATTATTCAGAGACTTGGCAGCTGGAAAGAGACGGCCAAGGCGCACGAAGAGATGACGCGTGATGTTGTGGCTGCTCTGGCTTGGCGCGATGCAACCAAAGCGAAAATCGCGATGGAAGCGTATGTCGCTAGGAGGTTGAGCGATCTGAAGGGTATTTTGTGAACGCGAACCTCGTGAATAAAATTAAATGCATCAGCATTTATGAACCCGCAGCTGGCTGCCTCACAGGTGCCTGTGACCCTGACCAAGAAGATGCTTTGGCAGGTCTTGAGCTGGCTTTGGAGGCCTTGAAATTAAGAGGGGTTGAGGTCAACCGGTTTAACTTAGGCCACGATCCGGAGGAGTTTGCTGCAAATGGACTGGTTAAGTCTGCGATCAAAGAATCTGGCATGTTGTGCTTGCCCATGGTGCTGGTCGATGGCCAAGTGCTGAGCACAGGGCGTTACCCTTTAGAAGCTGAACTTGCCAGCAAAGTTGGCTCTGCCTGATTTTCATTTTGACCCTTTTGCCAATTGATTGGGAAAAGCAAGGGGTACCGTGAATGAAATTCTTATTTGATGTTTGACATGTCTTTGGTGCATACCTGCCATGACCAGCATTACGCTTGACGCGAAGATAAGTGCCAGTATGGTTACGGTTATGCCATTGTTACGTGACTCTCCAAACATCACTTACTCTCACAGACTGTTCATCAAGGATTGCTCTGTGCAGACTTGGATAGGCGTATATGAGCATGAGCGAAAAGAGCCCACTATTTTGGTATTTAACATTGAATTGGATGTGGATGCGAGGCAAGCTGCGAGCAGCGACCGGATCGGAGATACGGTGGACTATGCCGTCGTTGTCTCTCATATCCGTGAATACTTAAGGCATGCACGGCATCGACTTTTAGAAACTTTGACGGAGCAGGTTGTAGATCAAATCTTCTGCACATTCAATGTTTCTAGAGTTCGTTTGAGCGTTGCCAAAACAGGCATTCTGGAAGGTGTGGCCAGTGTGGGTGTAGAAATTGAGAGATTCAGAAATGCAAGCAATAACGCTTCGGAATAAAGTCATTCAAGCGCATTCAAAACCATTGACAAAAAGGACCCACCGTGAAATCTGACATCGAAATTGCACAAGCCGCAACGCCGCACCCTATTTCCAAGATTGCTGCGGATTTGGGTATCCCAGACAGCGCGCTGGAGCCGTTTGGCCGGACCAAAGCCAAAATTTCGCTGAACTACATTGACACCTTGGCCAGCCGCCCCGACGGCAAATTGATCTTGGTCACTGCGATCAGTCCAACTCCCGCCGGCGAGGGCAAGACCACCACCACAGTGGGCTTGGGCGACGCGCTCAACCACATTGGTAAACGTGCTGTGATTTGCTTGCGCGAGCCCTCTTTGGGGCCTGTTTTTGGCATGAAGGGCGGCGCAGCTGGTGGCGGCCATGCCCAGGTCATCCCGATGGAAGACATCAACCTGCACTTCACGGGTGACTTCAATGCCATCGCCCTGGCCAACAATTTGTTGGCGGCGATGATCGACAACCACATTCACCATGGCAACGAGCTGGGCTTTGATGTGCGCCGGATCACTTGGAAGCGCGTGATGGACATGAATGACCGCGCATTGCGGGAGATCACAGCCTCATTGGGTGGTCCAGGCAACGGTTTTCCGCGCCAAGATGGTTTTGACATTGTGGTGGCCTCAGAGGTCATGGCGATCTTTTGCTTGGCAACCTCCATCAATGACTTGAAGGAACGATTGGGCAACATTGTGTGTGGCTACACCAGAGAGCAAGAGCCTATTCTTGCAAGGCAGTTGCGCACGCACGGCGCCATGGCAGCCTTGCTCAAAGATGCCTTAGCGCCTAACTTGGTGCAAACACTGGAGCATTCGCCGGCCCTCATTCATGGCGGCCCCTTTGCCAACATTGCGCACGGATGCAACTCTGTCTTGGCGACCAAGACCGCATTGAAGCTGGCCGATTATGTGGTCACTGAAGCAGGGTTTGGCGCTGACTTGGGGGCTGAGAAATTTGTCGACATCAAGTGCCGCAAAGCGGGCCTCAAGCCTGCAGCGGCTGTCTTGGTGGCGACCATCCGTGCTTTGAAATTTCATGGTGGCGTTGAAGTCAAGGCGCTGGGCCAAGAGGACTTGCAGGCACTTGAAAAGGGCATTGCCAACATCGAGCGGCATGTCAACAATATTCGAAACCATTATGGCTTGGCCTGTGTGGTGGCCATCAATCACCGCACGGAAGACACAGCCGCGGAAGTCAAGTTGTTGATGGACAAACTGGCACAAAAGGGCGTGAAAGTTATTCTGGCAAGGCATTGGGCTGAGGGCGGCAAGGGTGCAGTGGAGTTGGCCCATGAAGTGGTTCGCTTGTGCGAGGAGCCCAGCACCTTCAAGTTTGTCTACCAAGACAGCGAGCCGTTATGGGACAAGATGAAAGCCATTGCGACCAAGATCTATGGTGCATCAGATATAGCGGCCGATGCCAAAGTGCGTGGACAAATCAAGAAACTGCAAGAGACCTACGGGCACTACCCTGTGTGTGTTGCAAAGACCCAATACTCATTCTCGACAGACCCCTCATTGCGCGGTGCGCCATCGGGCCATGTGGTGAACATTCGCGAGGTGCGATTGGCCGCAGGGGCGCAGTTCATCGTCATGGTTTGCGGCGACATCATGACGATGCCAGGCTTGCCCAAGGTGCCTTCGGCATGTGCCATTGACGTTGGGCCCGATGGCAAGATTGTCGGACTTTTTTGATCTGACATTGCCAGCTTTCATGAACCGCTTTGGCGAGGTTCATGAAAGAGGGGAGTCAGCGTTCAGTGTGAGGCTCTATCAACTTGGCTTTCAAGCCTTGCACAGCACTGGGATTACTTGACCTCTTCGTTTTCTGCCGCCAGATCGCTGTGACAAAAATGGTAGCGGTCATTTTCACAAAGTGCTTGCCAAGCCTGGTCCCTGTTTTCAAAAGCGCGTTGTGCACTTTGCACAGTGTTGTGAAGTAGCATCGTGACAGTCATGGGGCCCACTCCACCGGGTACGGGCGTGATGTGACTTGCCTTTTCAGCCACGGCTTGAAAATCCACATCCCCAACCAAACTGCCATCTGCGAGGCGGTTGATTCCAACGTCGATAACGACTGCACCCGTCTTGACCATTTCAGCTTTGATCAGAGCTGGCTTGCCTGCAGCGACAATTAGAATATCAGCCAATATTGTGTATTGAGCTAAGTCGCGTGTTTTTGCATGGCAAATGCTAATGGTTGCATTTTGCTGCATGAGCATCAGCGCCATAGGTTTGCCCACGATGTTGCTGGCCCCCACCACCACAACATTTTTCCCTTCTATGACGATACCCTCGTGCATCAGTATGCGCTGAACTCCATAAGGGGTGCATGGTGGAAATACTGTTTGTCCTACTACCAAGGCGCCGACGTTGTAGAGATGAAACCCATCAACGTCCTTGCTTTGAGAAATTGATTCGAGAATCTCACGTACATTAAATTGAGGCGGCAGAGGTAATTGAACCAAGATACCGTGAACCTGGGGGTCTTGGTTCAAGTTGTGAATAAGTGCAAGCACTTCTGAGGGATCAACACTGGATGAGAATCGCAAACATTGCGATTCAATGCCAACCTCAGAACAAGCTTTGATTTTTTTCGAAACATAGACCTGGGATGCTGGATCATTCCCGACCAAGATAACAGAAAGCCCTGGCTTCATGTCGTGAGCTGTCAAAGTTGCAGCCTGAATGGCCAGCTCACCTCTTATTTTCTTGGCAATGGCATTGCCATCAATGATCTTTGCGCTCATGGTTTTTCTCTTCGGTGCTAGGGTTAGTCTGGTCGGGGTGGGCGGGCAAGTCAAGGGTTTACAGGGGATGGCTACTATGCGTCAAACGCAAGGCATCTCGCATCCGAGAGATGGCCCACAATCCTGGCAAAGCGCCCAGTCCTAACATGGACCAAGCAATACCCCAGGCAACCGTACCTCGCGAACCTGCCTCAATGGATGCGTAGTCAAGTGCGAATCCCAAGGCCATCGGGCTGAGCGCTCCAAGCCCAAACCCTAAAGTCGCACGCAGTGCATAAGCCATACTCAAGTCTTCGGCTGGGACCAATTCGCTCAGGGCTGAGGAATAAACTGACGAGTCGCCCAAGGCAGCCATGTTGTACGATATTGCCACCAAGGTTAAGAGCCAAAGAGGCATTGTGAAGAGCCAGCCAAATAACAATGAGAAGGCAATGCTGGTTCCTGTCATGAGCAACATCACCCGGCGGCGTCCAAAGGCATCGGACATGTGCCCACCGGCTACGCTGCCAATAGCGTTGGTTAAGAAAGTTAAGCCTGCCAACGCTGAGCCTATACCTGCTGCGTTGGCAAGGCTATTTTGATTGGCCGCTGCGGCCGCCAGATAGGCCGGTAGCCAAGCCCAAAGGGCCAGAAGCTCCCAACTGTGAAAGGTATATGCCCAGATTGCAAGCATGGCCGGTTTGTTTCTCATAACGGACTTCAAAGCCTCCAGCCTCTTGCTGGTTTGCAGAGTGCTTACAATATTTTCAGAATCTGAAAGTACTTTTGCGGCAATCGCAAGCCCCACCATCGGGCCTATGGCTGCGAGCCAAAATGATGCACGCCAGCCAGCAGCAGCCATCAACGCACCCCCCGTGAACAAAAACAAGGCATAACCAATGGACGATGCTGCGAGAAACCATCCCATTGCAACGCCTCTGTCTTTGGGGTCAAATCGTTCGGCAATTAGAGTCAACCCAGTCGTGTAAGACCCCCCAGAGCAAAGACCAGCCAAAAAATAAAGAGCCAGGGCTGAAGAAAAGTCGTTGGCGAACAATGCAAAGAGCCAAGCACTCAGGCAAGCGGCCCAACTCATTCGTAAAAATGTTTTCTTGGCGCCCCATTGATTGCTCAGCAAGCCAGCTGAGACCAAGGACGCCAAGTAGCCTGCATGCCAACCTGCGTTGACCATGCCAACTTGGCTTGCCGTCAGCGACCAGTCCTCTATGAGTAGTGGAACAGCATTTGAAAATGCCATGAAGATGAAGCCAAAAAAAAGTCGACTCGCGCACAGCATCACTAACCAACGTGTGTCAGACATGGAAAGCCTGTGAAAGGTCAGTTTTCAGCATCTTGGGCGGGTTGTTCGTCAGAAAAATAGCTCTTAAAGTTAGGAGGCAATCCTTCAATGATCTTTAAACGGCGGTCTAAGAGTGCTTTTCCAAACTGCAAACAAAGTACGGCAAACTCTTGCGCTTGCGAAGTTGTTTGAAACGCATACACCCCGTCGATGGTGCCTGATGTTGAAAAATTAGTAGCCAGCTGCGTGCCAATCTCAAGTGGAGTTCCAGACCTGATGGGCGTGTCATAAGACGAGATCGGTTCAATCGCACAGACGAAATTACCTTTGATGACCACTTGATAAATGTTCTGAGGGCTTGCCATGCTGGTTCAAAAGATGAGTGCTTACGATGATGAAGCTAGCCTGTTCGCATGTCCGCGACAGTTGCCAAAGCAATAGGGCGGGTTGCTTGAAGCTTTGCAGCCGCACATGTGAAAAATTTCTGAGATAGGTGCAGTAAATTCAATAGGAAGCAGGGTGCTGCCAGCATGGGAGTCATCGCACCACGGCTGTGAGTTGCTCAGGCCACAGCTGCACCACCGATAGGTTTGCCCTTCTACCACTGACACCGGATAGGGTCCGTCATGGGGCTTGGGCAAACGCTGACTCATACGCTGACAGTGGCTTTGGGCAGTTGAACTACACGTTCGAGGTTGGGGAAGGGGTCGACGGCATTGGGCAAGTTCATGGCGGCAACAAAATAGTCTTGAAATTTTGGCGCTATAGCGGTCTCAACCTTTTCGACACGTCTGACGACTGACTCAATTTCTTTTCGTGTGGCTGCACTGAGCAACGCTATTCGTGCACCCGTGCCAGCAGCATTGCCAACGGATTTAACGCTGGACAATTCACAATCAGGAATCATGCCAAGAATCATGGCGTACTTCACATCAATGTAGCTGCCAAAAGCGCCTGCCAGCAAGACTTTGTCGACATGATCGACGCCCATCTCATCCATTAACAACTTCGCGCCTGAATAACACGCAGCCTTGGCCAATTGAATAGCACGGATGTCACTGGGAATGACTTTGATCACACGATCTGCCGTTCGGTACAAAACGTACTCGACGTTGCGACCTTTGGGTAAAAGGTGGGGGTGGTTATGGATGTCTCGGCCCTTTGCCAGCATCCGTCCTGTCTCGTCAATAACGCCCGACAAGAACAACTCAGCGACCACTTCTATGATGCCTGAGCCGCAAATGCCTGTGACGCCAATGTTGGCAACTTCCTTGGCGAAATCTGGGTCGTCTGACCAAAGCTCGCACCCAATGATCTTGATGCGCGGCACAAGTGTCTGCGGGTCAATGCGCACGCGCTCAATCGCACCTGGCGCAGCGCGCTGGCCTGAACTGATTTGTGCCCCCTCAAAAGCCGGACCGGTTGGACTGGAGCAAGCAATGAGTCGGTTCTTGCTTCCCAAAACCAGTTCTGCATTGGTGCCTACGTCAATGACCAAGGTCATTTCGTCTGAAGTATGGGGCCCTTGCGAAAGAATCACGCCTGCAGTGTCTCCCCCGACATGGCCAGCGATGCATGGCAGCAAATAAACACTGGCGCCAGGATTGAGTTGAAGGTCCAGGTCCCGCGCCAAGACGGACACGCCGCTGTCAACGACCAAGGGAAAAGGCTCCATTCCAAGTTGGGTGGGGTCTATGCCCAATACCAAATGATGCATGGTGGGGTTGCCTACCAGTGTCATTTCAACAATGTCAGAACCAGAAATATGGGCGTCGTTGCAGACTTGCGTGACCAAGTCTGCCAAGGCCTTGCGAACAGAGCTTGTTAAGACCGGTGCTTGACCTTCGTTTTGCTGTAAGTAAGAGATTCGACTCATAAGATCTTCCCCAAATCGAATCTG
>CAXNGF010000019.1:0-15059 GCA_964201905.1 Limnohabitans sp.
CATTGGTATAATTTTAGCCTTCTCGATTGTGAGCCAGATGAGAATCATTCTGTTTTGCAAAGGATGTGTTTTCAACAAATGGGCAAATGAAAATGATTCAAAATTAATATTTTAATTTTCATAAAACCCGTCAACTTGAATTCAAATGCAAGTTGACGGGTAATTAATACATTAATACTTAAGTATTAATATATAAGCGCCACTTCATTCTTTGGCTCCCTTGCTTGGTTTCGTTTTAACCCGTGGGAGTTTGCTCTCTAAAGTGGTGGCAGCCTCAACCTGTCTGTTTGATGAATTTTCAAGCTCAACTATTTTGAAAGTCTGCGCTTCTCTTTTGAGTTGAAGCAGCTGGGCAAGCAGATCCGTTTTCTTTCGGTGCAAAGCTGCCTCACCGCGCTGCAAGTTGGGATGTGCAAGCAGATCCATTTGCACTTGAGCTCTGAGGCCACTGAGGACTTTTTCATACCGCTCTTCCGACTGGGCCCAAGTCAATTCATAGCGGTTTTTTTCTAAAAAGTGTTTTTTCAAATCTTGTAAACGTAGCCTCGGGTCAGATTGAGTTGAATATGCAGAAAGTTTTTCTGCGAAGGTGTATACCCTTGCTGTGGCCTCACTTGTTCCCATGACAAACCACCACAATTCAGGGAATGAACCTTTGACTCTCATCATCAGATCTGCACTGTGCTGATCAATCAAGTCATGCAGTTGGCTACATGCCGTATAGATTTTCCTGGCGCGGGTTCTGGATTTTTGGCAGCCATCGAAATACCATTCAGGCAACTTACCAATCCCGATCAAGTCAAGATCGAGTTGCTTTGCAAACTCAAAACGTGTACTGTATTTCGCTAAGTGGGACTCTATGTGGTCGGATTGCCAATCTTCAATGCGGTTGAGCTTTAAGACCACTTGCGCGAGCTCCTGTGCTATCTGAAAGCCCGCCGTCGTAGTAATTTCAAAGTCTCTGACATAGCCCTCCACGCACTCGTGAAGCAATTCAGGATCCTCGTGCGGCAAGAGTCGGTTTGAGTAGATACCTGCTTTTAACGCATTTTGAGAAGAACCAATTTGAGAAGCGCCGCTTTGTTCGGCTTGAGTTGACATATTTGTCATGATAAATTTCCTTTAAAAGTTAAATGGATTTGTGCAGTCGCGCGCAATGACAAGTGCAATGTCAAGCGCAGCAGACTTGGATAAATTGCCAAATCAAGGAAAAAATGATGTGTCAGGTTTGCAGCAAGTGATTTGCTCAATCTCCATGTGCAATGCCCAGCAAGCAACCAAAAATTCCCAGCCTGTTAACCCGCAATAAGGGCGGCGCAATTGCACAAAACCAGCAACAAAATTGCCAGTTTTGCGCACAGGCGCTCATTGAGGTCACTAGAGGGAACCGACTGACCAAGCTCAGTGCGTTTTGTTCTGCAGGGGACGCTTGCTGCAATTTCTAACCCCTGACCGCTGCCTGCGGTGCGAGTGTGATCCCCAGCGCTCTTGGAAACAACTATTTATGCCCCAAGCAGCTGCGCCACGCGTTTGTGGAAGGCTGAGCCTGAAACTGCTTAAGCGAAGTGCCACGTGGCACATTCATGGGTGCGAAGCGCGGATGTGCCTCAATACAAACTACCCACCTTAAGCGGCCATGTCAGTGCGACCACAGCCTCTTCATACCGATGCGATTTCTAAAATGCAAGTCACTTTTGAAAAAAAATTTGAACTTTTTTTGATGGCTTACATCTACGCTAATATGACCAGCACCTGAGGCCTTAAAACTTGCCACCGAAGGCGTGCAATTTGGGCATTTTCAATTGTTTGGCATCCGCTCAATTGCAATGGTCAAGTTACGTCTTATGATTGCATGATGCTGAATGAAAGACTTAAAAATTTACGACTTGCCAAGGGATTGACCTTGCAGCAGGTTGCAGACGTTTTTAATATTTCTCCAGCCTCTGTTGCAAGCTGGGAAAAAGGTAAAAATCAACCCGATAGCAGAAAGCTCAGTCAATTGGCTGATGTACTCGGGACATCGGTTGAATTTCTAATCAACGGATCAAGCGATACCAGCCTTATTGATCACGAATCGCAAAAAGAAAGAGTGCCTTTTATTGGTTGGCTTGAACTTGCAGAATATCCAAAACATAAATTGACAAGTGCAATGGTTCACCCCTTGCACACAAAGCTAAGCAAAGCAAGTTTCGCTACGCGGTTCCCTGGATCTAATGATTTGAATTGGACTCAAGGGCCAATTCCAGTTGGTTCACTGATATTTGTTGATCCCCAAAAGATATTGCAGTCAGAAGGGATAGCGTTAGTAAAACTTCCGAACAAACGATTCGATCTTGCCAAAGTTCAAATGCAAGCGAAATCGTCTGGTTTTTTCTTGAAGTTACTTGGCACAGGTGACACAGTTGGCCCTCATCACAGATAGGGGAGATGTCTGTGGCAGCACGAAACTGCTCCCAAGCGGGAAGAAGGTGCTGCAAGTCAACGGGTGCATTCATGACTTCCACGCTCCTTTGTCATATTCACGGTGAGTTAACAACACCTTGTTGTATACGATCACTTTTGCAAATAGGCAATCTGTTTCACCTAAGCTTTCTAATTGTCCTGTCGCAAGAACTTGTAGCCTTGTGTCATGCTGAAGTGAGCTGCAGATTGACTTTTTTTCCCAGGGCTGCTGCTGCACTTGCAAGCGTTGTGAGCGTCAAGCTCGCGTCGTTTTCATCGAGCAAGCGGTTCAATGACGCACGGCTGGTGTGCATACGTTTGGCCAATGCAGTCTTGGTCAATTGTTGCGCCTTCATTTCCTGAGCAATCTGCCAAGAAATAACGCGCTTCATTGCCACTGCAGTGACATCCTCAAGCATGGCCTCCTCTTTCAAGAAGTCATCAAAACTTGAACCCATATTTTTCTTTGCCATGCTTATTTCCTTTTTAAATCTTTGTGCCGCTCTATGGCTAAATCCAAATCGGCTTTGGGTGTTTCTTGCTGCTTCTTGATGAAACCGTGAAGCAACACCATCGTGGAGCCACTCAAAACAAACAAAACCCGTGCAATGCGATTGTCTAGGCGGGTTCTAACCTCCCACAGGCCGCCGCCCAAATGACGCACCAAAGGCATACCAAGGGGCCAGCCCAGCTGCACAGTTTTGATGTCCTCACCTATGGTTTTGCGATCCGTTGCAGACAAGCCCTTGAGCCAAAGCCTCACTGGCTCAGAGCCCAGTGAGTTGGCAAAAAACTTGACGCTCAGGATTGTTTCCATAGAAGTATTGTACCAAAAATGATACGCTTTGCAAATCTGTGGCAAATGATCAATGTTCTAGGGCCCCTGACCTGTTGCAATTCGGTTGACCGCCTTGATCAATTGATTGAGTGATCGCTTTTGGTACCGCACAGCTGAGTCTTTGAGCCGCTTTGAATGCCTGAACTTAGACAAAAATGAGTTTGCCTGCAGCTTCATGAAGTCTTCAATGAACTTGACTTCATCCGTTCGCTCCTGGCCTTTAGGCTTCAAGTTGGACGTGGTGAACGCAACATCCACTTTTTTCTTGTCTCGGTGTAGACGCAAAAGGCGATTGAGCTTAGCGCAGTGAGGCCCCAAGAACCAAGCCTTCATTTGGGCATCAAGGTGCGCGTCATTGTGGTCCCTTAAAAACGCCTCATTGCGCTCAAAGTCAATGATGCGCTTGGCCAACTCCTTGGCTTGAGACAAATCAATGCACTCATCCCGAATGAGCTCAGCAATTTGGAAAATTTCTTTGCCAAAACCGACTTCATCCACAGGCAGACTCAAGCCGTGCTTCATGGCGTTGAGGCTTGCTGGTCGCAAGCCCTCCTTCTTGCGCCCAGCTTGAAGGCGAAGACCATTGGCGTGATTGGCAGCTCGTTGTTTAGCGCTCGTCATTATCAGGCTCCCAAGTGTTGTCCTCATGCGCCAACTGTTGAGACTCGGTTTTAAGATCTTTCACAATTGGCGTATCAATGGCCAAGAGGTCGCGCTTTAAAAGATCGTTTTGGAGTTTTAACCGCTCTTGCATTACCGAGCGGTTAACCAAAGCCTCGTAGGACTTTTGCAGCTGCGTCAGGGTATGGGCCTTAAGCGCAATGCTTTGATCGAGGCGCATCAACTCTTCCTGCTGGCGCTCGCCAGCCCTTTGAAGCAAGCTTTGAGCCGTAAAGCCTTTGATCTTTAATTCTTTGAGTACCGCGGGGTCATCCCATTTGCCTGCCTCTAACAGCTCAGTCAAGTCTAGGCCTAGCAGCTCAGCAAGACCTGGGCTTCTTAATATTTTGACCATCTCACTGATCAAGCTTGCGCGCTTTTGCAATTCGTAGCGCCGTATCCACCACATGCTGTGAAAAATTTGCTCGGCCAAATAAATCTGCAACTGTGTTTGAGCGCCAAGCTCAACGAGAGCTGCCGCATAGGCTTGGTGAAACTGCTGCGCACTCTCGCCAGGCAAGATGAAGTTACCACCCACAATTTGGGAAATTTTTGATCCAGCTTGTTTTGTGGTTGCTTGTTTTGTCGCTGCTTGATTTGAGGCTGCTTGATTTGAGGCTGTCCTGCCTTTGTTAGAAGTGTTCATGCGAGCTCCCAAGATGTGTTGGCGTTCTTCACATTTTGAAAATCAAAATTTGCATGATTTGCAAGCTGTGCATCAAAATTTGAAGATGCCTGCGCAGCTTGCGAGTGCCCAAAAGTAAACGAAGATGTCATGATAAAAACCTTAACAATATGTTGATGAGAAGTCTTTCAGCCGCGCGCAGGCGTGCGCAGCAGGCTTGATTTGGCTGCCAAGCATTGAGTTGTTGTTAAGACAAGTGCTGTGTGTAAATTAACGCGATGCAACACGCACAGACTGACATGCGACTCAAGCTATAAAACCCCGCAGCGAATTGGGGCGGTGCATGTGTCTTAAAAGAGATCAGCTACGCAGAGCTGATTTTTTGAAGATCATGCACACAATGAGGCCACTAGAGGGAACCGATTGGCCAGGCTACAGTGCGTTTTGTTCTGCAGGGGACGCTTGCTGCTTATTTAAACCCCTGTCGGCTGTCTGCCGTGCGAGTGTGATCCCCAACGCGCATGTAGAAAAATACTTATTGCTACAAGCACCTGCTCCACGCGTTTGTGGGCGGTCTGAGCCAAAAGAGCTTGGGTGAGATGGCCACACGACCCTCTCATTGGATGGGTTACTTCAAACGCCTAAAGCCCATCACAATCAATTACGCCAAGCTACTCAGTTCAGTGCACCCGCAGCCAATTTATACCTACACATTTTTAAAAATGCAAGCGAGTATGGGCTTACATGAAAAAATATTTGCAACTCACAAATCTTTTCCCACTGCTTGATCGAACAACCACTTCCTTTGCGCCATCAAGTCAACCAATCAAGTCCCCCCAACATTTGCACATTCTAATTTGATGACATGCAATTTTGAGCGTCATTAAGCCTGCTTCAGGTGCTTGTCAGCATTGGGAAGCCTACCGATTTTCAGAGCCACAACGCACAGTTATTGGTAGTGGTATCTGCAAGCGATAACCACCAGAGACTTTTCATCAACGCAGTAGACCAACCTGTGCGTGTCATCTATGCGGCGCGACCAAAACCCAGAGAGGTTCTCCCTCAAGGGCTCGGGCTTGCCGATGCCCTTAAACGGATGGCGAAGGGCGTCCTTAATCAGTACATTGATGCGCTTGAGGGTCTTTTTGTCCTGGCCCTGCCAGTACGTGTAGTCCTCCCAAGCTGCCAGGGTCCAAGACAGCCTTAAAGGAGCAGGGTCCAATTGCATTGTTAAAGAGCTTCATCAAAAGGCACCCAAACCAGATCTCTGTGCTGCAGCTGTCCTGAGCGGAACTGCTCTACGGAGCGCGCCAGGTGAGCAGCGTTGGCGGGCGATTTAAGCAAGTGCACCGTCTCCATCAATGCGTTGAAGCTATCAAGCGACATCAGCACAGCGTCAGGCGCATCTCGGCGCGAAATCACTGTGTAATCAGCATCAGCGATGACTTGATCAATCACGCCCTTTAGGCTACTTCTGGCCTCTGTAAAATTGACAACTTTCATGAAATCAGTCCTTACTTGTACCATTTATAGAACAAGTTTAGGTGTTTTCGATTTCAATTGCAAGATTTTTTTGCAACCCCCAAATGCCAACAATTGAAATCACGTTGGTGTGTGTTCATGACCAAGTGAGCACGTATTTTGTATGTCAGAGGGTCATTGAACTGACCTGCCTAATTTAGGCTGGCATGCGGTTTTTTCGCATACCTAAAGCCATACTCGTAATCGCCTAAAATTGCTTAGGTGGTAAATTGGTATTTGTTATTTGATGAGGCAACCCGTGTCGGTTGATCAATTAATTTTTAGCTTTTAACCATGAGTTTTCTTGTTTTGCAACTTATTTGCTCACTCATTCAAGAAAATCATCAAATCAGCCACAAAGTCTTCAAAATTTGAAGGAATTCCTAAACTGCGAAATTTGCGAATTCGATAACCCCACTTCAACTCGAATAACAAGCTGCGTCTGATTTATCATAAGGGATGCTTAATGAAAGACTAAGGAATTTACGACTTGCAAAAGGTTTGACCTTGCAGCAGGTTGGTGATTCGTTTGGGATTTCTAAAGCTTCTGTTTCTGGCTGGGAATCTGGCAAAAGCCATCCTGATCACAAGAAGTTAGAGCAGCTGGCAGAACTCCTAAATACAAGTATTGAGTACCTGGTAAGTGGAACTACTGGAAGTCTGAATTCAACAGCATCAAAGGTTCAAATTGCTTTTCGAAGTTGGGAGAGTCTTGGAGTTGAACTCAATAAAAGTTCTGCCACCAGTTTTGTAGCCGCGCTTCATTCCGCACCTGGAAAGAACTCATTTGCGACAAGGTATCCTGGATCCACAGACCTAAATTGGCAATACGGCGGAATACCTGCTGGAAGTATTTTGATTGTTGACCCTGATCAAATTCCTGGACCCTTAGACACGGTGTTGGTTCAATCTAGTGATGGGAAAGTTGAGTTGGCTAAATTTGATCAAACACCCGAAAACAAGAAGTTGTTGATTTTGGAGAATTCGGTCGAGTACAAGCCTTTAAAACTTAGTGCAGTGAAGATATTAGGCGTAGCTCTGGAATGGCAGCTCTCAGGAAAGATCAAATAAAGTAATTAAATTGTTGACTATGGTAAGTTATTTACTTACAATTGAGTTCTCTCTTTTGAAAGGACTCACATGAACTTCCCCTTTTTTCCTCAACCCGCAGCGCGTACAAGACCCATTGGCATCGGTGGTACGGACATAGGCGCCATCCTTGGGCTCTCTCCCTACAAAACCCCGCTTGAGCTCTGGTCAGAGCTTGTCTCTGGCGAACCAGCCCCAAAACGTGACTTGCTTCACTTACGTTACGGCCAGCACAACGAGAGCTTCATAGCACGTGAGTACGAAAGGGCAAGCCAGATGTTTACCGTGGAACATCAACCCACCCTTTTTCACAAGGACCACGGGTTTATGTTTGGCCACATCGACCGGTTCATTCAAGACACACCCGATACGCCAGCTGTAGTAGACGGTGTGATAGCTGCCAAACGACTTCTTGAGTGCAAAACTTCAAGTGCGTTTAGCAAGAACGATTGGGGAGAAGCTGGAACGGATCAAGTTCCTCCGCTCTACCTTGTTCAGTGCGCCTGGTACATGGCCATCACGGAGTGCGAGGCAGCAGACCTTGCTGTGCTGATTGGTAACTCAGACTTTCGCATTTACACCATCGAGCGGGACTTGGAGCTCGAGGGCCTCATCTTGAGTCATGCCACAAGTTTTTGGCACGAGCACGTGCTTGGGCACACGCCGCCCAAACCAATCAACACTCAAGATGCTGCCGTTTTGTTTCCAAGGGAAGCTGAAGGGTTGAGTGTTGAGGCAGATGAAGCGCTTTTGAAAAGCATTGATCAGTACCAAAAAGTTTGTGCAAAGGCGCAAACCTTAAGTGAAGAGTGCGAGAGACTCAAACTTGAAATTCTCAATTACATGGGTCACGCGGAGAAGCTAAACCATCACGGCAAAACAATTGCAACTTGGAAGTGCTCAAAAGCCAGCTCAAGAATTGACACCAAAGCCCTTGCAAAGGCTCATCCTGAAATTACAGCCACGTTTTCTACAAGCGTTATGGGATCTCGCCGCTTTTTAATCAAAGGTGCAGCATGAGTCGATACAACCCAAAAACAAACCATCGCAATGGCAAGAACATCGCAAATGATAAATGTTCCAGTGCTCAGCCGCAGACATCTTGCCAAGAAGTTCAAGATATTGTTTCAAGAAGCGTCATGCGCTCAGGCCTTTCTTATGAGTCATTTGTCAAAGTACTCATTCAATCTGCTTTGAGTCGGCTCAGCATTTGGACTCAAGCGGATCTTGAAAGGTTGCTGCTGATGGCTGAGCGTCTGAAGCTTGATCCGCTTAACAATGAAATTTACGCCATTGAAACGCAAACTGAACCGGCCAACAAGAGCTACATCATCTTGGTTGTAGGCGTAGACGGCTGGAGCAAGATCGTCAACTCGCACCCCCAATTTGACGGTATGCGATTTTTTGAATCTGAGCCAGGGGACGATGAGCTACCTCTATATTTTGAATGCACCATCTTTCGCAAGGACAGAAAAGTTGCTACTTCAGTGAGGGAGTACATGTACGAAGTCCATACCAGCCAAGGTGCATGGCTCACGCACCCCAGGAGGATGCTCAGGCACAAGGCCATGATTCAATGCGCAAGGATTTGCTTTGGGCTAAGCGGCGTGTTCGACCCCGATGAAGCGCAGAGAATATCTTCCAGTTCGTCTCCTGCAAACAACACAAGTCGCAACATAAACCTTCACAGTCAAAAAAGTCAAAGCAACGACAGTCAAAACCAAAGCTATGGAAACTTCAAACCTGCTTTTCGACCAAAGACAGAACAAAGTAACTTGGGGGCCAAGTTTGTCAAGAACTGGGTCAAGAAGCATCCAGGCACATTACAGTCCACACCGAGTTAGGTTGCAAAGTACAGGTAACTTAACTCGGAATTACATCAGCATACAAGTTGAAAAAATTCGTGAATGTCTCACTTTTATTGCTTAGAGTGGCCGAGCTCTTGAGCAAAACTCAACATCTAATTTTAAAAACATTATTCTTGACATCTATTGCACTAAGTGCAACAATTTAAATGCACCGCCAACTTCAGGTCTTAGCAACCAAATCATTCAGTCGATGGATGCGAAAAAACAACGTTTCGCAACAGAACATCGCCGCAGCCGCAGCAGAGATGGCTGAGGGTTTAATTGATGCCGATCTGGCTGGTCATGTTGTAAAAAAACGGGTTGCGCTTGGAGGGCGTGGAAAGCGATCAGGGGCAAGAACCATTGTGGCAACCAATTTTGGCAATAAGTGGATTTATATATTTGGGTTTGAAAAAAGCGAGCGAGGCAACGTTGACGCGTCTGAACTCAAAGCTTTGCAAGAATTAGCAAAAACATTACTGGAATTAACCATTGATGAAACCTCAGCAGCCATCTTGCATGGAGAGCTGATGGAGATAAAAGGAGTTACACCATGACGACTCATAAAAAGAGCAGAATTTTGCAGGAAGTCCACGCAACAGCCAGGGGACTTAGCGATTCAGGATTGATTAGCAAACGTCGAATGGCCGAATTTGATGTTCTTTGCAATCTTGAAGTGAAAGAGATTTCGCCCACGAAAATCAGGCGCATGCGTCAAAAAGAAAATATCAGCCAAGCGGTTTTTGCTGCTATTTTGAACACCAGCGTTTCCACCATCCAAAAGTGGGAACTGGGCGACAAAAAACCAAGCGGCCCCTCTCTCAAACTACTCAGTATTTTTGAGAGAAAAGGCCTTGAGGCTGTTTTATAAAGACGGTAATCGTCCCCTAGAACCAAAGGCGTTAGAAGTAGAATTTTTCCAATGGAAGAGGTTCTACATGAGAAAGTCAAAATTCACTGATAGCCAGAGCATTCACAACCCAAAAGCAGAACCAAAAAAGTAAAGCGCCAAAGTTGGAAATTTATTCAAAACTTCCAAATCGATAGCTCCCTCCGATAAGAATAAAATCCATAAATGACAACGTCTACCCCACCTCCCACCAACCGCCCCCAAATACTCATCACCGGCGGCGCAGGCTACATTGGCTCTCACACTGCAGTTGAACTGATCAGTGCTGGGTACCACGTGGTCATTGTGGACAACCTCTGCAACAGCAACGTCAAGGTTTTAGAAAGAATACAAAACTTAGCCGGCCAACACTTTAGCTTTGTTCAAGCAGATGTTCGCAACGGTGAAGCGCTGGATGCCATTTTTGCATCGCACACCATAGAAGGTGTGATTCATTTTGCTGGCTTAAAAGCAGTTGGCGAGTCTGTTGCGCAACCTGTTCGGTATTTTGACAACAACATTGGCAGCACGTTGGCATTGTTGCAGGCCATGGACCGGGCAAACGTAAGGCGCATTGTGTTTAGCTCTTCAGCTACGGTCTATGGCGACCCCGAGCAAGTGCCTATTACCGAAGCCAGCAAACTGCAGGTGACCAACCCTTATGGCCGTACTAAGTTAATTTGCGAAGAGATTCTGCGGGACCTTCAAATCGCAGATCCACGTTGGCATGTGGCCATTCTGCGGTATTTCAATCCAGTGGGAGCTCACATTAGCGGCACCATAGGTGAGCATCCCAACGGCATACCCAACAACCTCATGCCTTTCATTACGCAAGTGGCCGTTGGCAAGCGTGAGTTCTTAAGCATCTTTGGCAATGACTACCCCACACCCGATGGCACTGGCGTTAGGGACTACATTCATGTGGTGGATTTAGCGCAAGGTCACTTGGCGGCGCTTGACTACCTTAAAGAAAAACAGCAAAGCATCACTGTCAATTTAGGTACAGGCAATGGTGTGAGCGTCAAAGAACTGGCTGACACCTTTGCTAAGGTGACGAGTGTGCCAGTGCCCTACAAGTTTGTTGAAAGGCGCCCTGGCGATGTTGCTTCTTGCTTTGCCAACACATCCTTAGCAGAACAAGCGCTGGGGTGGAAAGCCAAGCTAGGTGTAGATCGCATGTGCGCTGATGCGTGGCGTTGGCAGTCTCAAAACCCAAACGGATATTGATTTACCGCGGCAGATTCAACAATGGCCCACTAGGCGCAGGCGCATAGTTGGTCTCACTGGCACTCTTTGAATTGGTCACGTAATACAGCGGAAAATCTCTGTTCAACCGCGCACCACCATCTCGGGTCAGGGGCGAATACACCAAGTTGGCCATATTGCCGCCGCGCGACGTGGTCATTACGTCAAACGGTATGCGCAGGTACAAGCCTTTGTCAAAGCTGCCTTCGCCAAAGCGTTGGGCCGACACATTGGTTTTGGTTACCCACGCTCCTACCGACACGCCGTTGCTAAAGGTTTTGCCCACATCCAATGTGGCGCCCATGTCGCCAGCCAAGTAGCGGCCTGCGCTTAGTTTCACATTGGTCGCTTGCCAACCGGTGTCCCAGTAAGCTGTGGCGTGGCCCGTAGTTACTCGGTAGCCAGTTTGTGTGCCTGCACCGTCCAAGCCAAACAACTGGTTAAAGTTGCGCTGCTGCACGCGGTTAATGTCTACGCCAAACGCATAAGGGCTGTGCCACTGGCGGTACAGCCACTCGCCGCCCACACCGGCATACATGCCTTCTAAATAGCCCGCATATGCGCTGTAATACTGGTTGTCAAAAGCTTTGCCAAAGTGCGTAATTTGCAGGTTAGGAATGTTAACGCGCGAGGCTGTCATGTATTCGCGCAAGTAGGTGCGCACACGGGGCATGTTGCTGGGTGCGGTGTACTTAAAGTTGTCAAAGTTGTCTACCAAGTTGAAGCTGATAGCGCCCGACACAGACAGGTTGTCGGTGATGCGCCAGCGCATGGGCACCGACACACCGGCTCTGAACAACAAGAAACCATCGGGGCCGCCAATGTTTTGCTGCCAGCTGGGCACCACGGCATAGCCAAAGCTTGCAGGTGTGGGGTCCCAAATGGTTTTAACGGCTTTAAGCTCGGCTGTGCTGCGCGGAGCAACTGGGGCAATGCTTATTTGCCTGGCCGAAGGTACTACATACGTTGTGTTTTGCAGCACCCAAGCATCGCGCTTTATTACGCGCTCTGTTAGCACAACGCCTTGCTCTGTTAGCAGCAGTTCAAAGGTGTCAATGTTGGCTGGTGCATCGCGGTGCAACACAGCTGCTATGCGCTCTATACGCTCGTTCCAGTGAGCGCCCGAAGCACCCTCTATGACCACTTGCATGGTGCTGCTTTGGCTGGCCAGCTTTTGCACCCCCCAGCCACTCATGGCACTGATGTCGGCGGCGGTGGCTGTTAAGTCCCGCTGAGCAAATGGTAACGGTCTGGTGGGCAGAATTTTGGGAGTGGGCGCATCAGACACTTTGGGGGAACTCAATTGCGACAAAGACGTGTGCAGCGTAAAGCCCAGCATGACTGTGTTGCCGCGCTCTACACCTACTGATACATCTAAAGAAGGGTTAGGTCTGTACACCACGCCAAAGTTGAAAGGCGTTGTTTGTTTGCGGTTGTTGTTAGCGGGTTCGTTGCGGTAGTTGTTGCCATCGTATTCAGCCTATAGCACCCAGTTTTGCCAAGGGCTTTGGTATTGAAGGCCGCCAAACAAGGCGGCGGGCCCTCTAAAAAAAGACTTTACGCCAGGTACACCACCCATGCCCGTTTCGGCTGCACGCGTGTCAAACTTTGAACTGACCAAAGTGAAAGGATTGCGAACATTGCCACTGGCCCCCAAGTAACCCCATGCCATGCCCAAGCTTGCATCAAAGTTGCCAAAGCGTTTGTTGGCCACCACATATTCACTAGAAAACAAGCCAGTGCCGCCAACGTCAATAATGCCCACCGCTACTTGTGGAAGGTAAGCTTTTTCTTCTAAAAGCCGAAACTTCACGTCCAAGCTTTTGTCTTTAAGAGGCTGACTGCCAGAAAGTTCAACAGGCCCATAAAGCCTATTCAAAATATTGGTGTACCTAAACCCAGCTTCAAAAGAATCAAAGGCCTGCATCATCACGTTGACGCGCTCATAAGGGTACACGCGGCTCATGTTAAAACGAGCCTCACCTGCAGGCAACATGCGTGCTGTAGGTGTTTGCAGCAAACCCACTACACCCCAATCGTTGGCTGTCAATGCCAAAGATTTGGCTTGCCTGGCAGGCACCACCTTGGCAACAGATTGAAGGCGCATAGGCTCTGCAGCGGCCACCACCGCGTCATAAGCCTGAGTGGCTAAATACGCAGTCAGCACTTGAGAAAGTTTAGAAGGGCTGTTGCTCTCTTGTGCATGGGCCCACACAATGGCACCCGGCGCTACTTCGCCCTGCGCTTCTTCATTCCAAGTGGCTATGCCGTGGTTCAAAATATGGCCATCGGGCTGAACCACCCATGCGCGGTTAAAAGCGCCCACACAAGCATTTAAATAATCACGCGCCTGTGCGCCAGCCTTGTGGGGTAAAACACAATGGTCACCCTCACTGGTCAACACACTCACACTGGTTGGTCTTTGCGGCAGCACAAGCACTTGGTTGGCTAGCAACACAGGGTCAAACTTGGGGTGTGCTTGCAGCCAACGCGCGTCTTGCATGGCTATGCGAACACGGCCCGTTACAGGCAAAGAACGAAGAAACTTAGACAAGGCATTTTTTGAATGGCTTGGCAAAGCGGCTGCATCTTCCAACACAGCCAACACCTCTTGTTGCAGCTGAGTTTGGGCAGCTCGCTCGGCGGGCACTTGCCATAACAAAGCAGTGGGGTAGGCTAATGCACTGGGAGCTTGGCGCAACATCCAGTCGCTAAGGCGCTCGCCTTCTATGGGTGCCGCATTGGCAGCATGGCTTGCAGTGGCAAAGCAAGCCAGCATGGCCAACATCACTTTTGTCAGTATGGAGGCCAAAACCCCGCTAGCTTTGGTCACTTTTTCACAGCGGCGAATTAAGGTGTAGCGGGCCATGGTTGCCAAGAGATGCAAAAGTCGTTTGAAAAGCACTGCTGGCCATACACCAACACAGGGCCGCTGGCACTAAGGCGCAGCGCATAGCGTGCAGATGGCAAGCCATGAGAGGTGCCGCGCACTGTTTCTTCATACCATCGCAAGTAGGATGGTGCCATGCCCACCATATTGGCATTGGTGGGTGCTGGCACATTAGCAATAGACACTTTTTCTTCTATGCCAAATTTGTAGCCAGGCATTTGGTCTGTTTGGCGCACAAACTCGGACGACACGCGCTGCACCATGTCTGGCCAAGGCATCAAGCCGGAGTATTTGGAGGCACGCCAGTCTACGGCCATGCCTGCCGTAGAAAGCACTCGGCCATTTTGCAGCTTTAACACTTCGCCTTCGCTGCTGTACCAAGTTTCTATGGGGCCTTGGAGTGTGGGTTCTAAATAGCCCAGCACCATGAGCACCACGCGGTCTGTACCAACCGTTACGCGCAAATAGCTCAAGTTGGGGTTGAGCTTAATGCTGTCTACGCTTTTGCCAATGCCAGCAGCCTCAAACAGCGTAAGGGACACTGGCGTGTGTCCGCAAGCAGTTAAGAAGAAGACACAAAAAAGGCTACCGAAGCCCAGAAGACGACGTAGCCAATTTAAGGAAGCTGGTTGCACTAAATTGCCTTTAATGAATTAAGGCACCCCAGAGGACCGGCCTCTGGGTAGGTGCTAAGAGTTTGAGGTACGCAGGGTACTTTTAGTGGTTATCTTGTTCCAGTGGAACCAGTTGTGCCGCTGGTACCTGCTGCACCAGTTGTGCCTGTTGTGCCTGTTGTTGCAGCAATGGTTACACCTGTTGCACCCAGTGAAGCGGCAGCCTTGTTGTAATCAGCCTCAGCTTGATCAGCAGCAGCTTGGGCTTTTACAGATTCTGTAGTTGCACTGGTAACTGAAGCTTGAAATGCTGCAATTGCAAAAGTAGGTCTTTCAGCCAAAATAGCAGCTATTAATGCATTGGAAGTCAAGATGGCAAAGTTGGTAGCGTCAACAGCT
>CAXNGF010000020.1:0-14706 GCA_964201905.1 Limnohabitans sp.
CGACCCAGCTTCTGAACGCCAAGCCTATCCCACGCCCGAATACGCCAAAAACACCCACCGCTCGATCAAACCAGAGTTCATGGTGGCTGTTGGCATTTGCACCCATTTGGGTTGCTCGCCTGGTGACAAATTCCAGACTGGCGCCCAGCCTTCTTTGCCAGACGATTGGCAAGGTGGTTTCTTGTGCGCTTGCCACGGTTCTACTTTTGACTTTGCCGGCCGCGTGTTCAAAAACAAGCCCGCACCCGACAACTTGGAAGTGCCACCGCACATGTACCTGTCCGACAGCAAGCTGCTGATCGGTGAAGACAAGAAGGCTTGAGGCATAACATCATGGCTGAATTCAAGGAAATCTCTCCCAACGCCCCTGCAGGCGAAAAACTCATGAACTGGGTTGACAACCGCTTCCCAGCGACTTCGTTGTTCAAAGCTCACATGAGCGAATATTACGCATCCAAAAATTTGAACATTTGGTATGTGTTTGGCGCTTTGTCATTGCTCGTGCTGGTGATTCAAATTGTCACTGGCATTTTCTTGGTGATGCACTACAAACCAGATGCCAATTTGGCATTCGCTTCCGTGGAATACATCATGCGTGATGTGCCTTGGGGTTGGCTTATTCGCTACATGCACTCTACAGGTGCTTCGGCTTTCTTTATTGTGGTCTACCTGCACATGTTCCGCGGCCTCATGTATGGCAGCTACCGCAAGCCACGTGAATTGGTTTGGATTTTTGGTTGTGCCATCTTCTTGTGCCTCATGGCCGAAGCCTTCATGGGTTACCTGCTGCCTTGGGGTCAAATGTCCTATTGGGGCGCCCAGGTCATTGTGAATTTATTCTCTGCCATTCCCTTCATTGGTCCCGATTTGGCTTTGCTTATTCGCGGCGATTTTGTGGTGGGCGATGCCACATTGAACCGCTTCTTCAGCTTCCACGTCATTGCCGTGCCATTGGTGCTGCTGGGCTTGGTGGTGGCGCACATCATTGCTTTGCACGAAGTGGGCTCTAACAACCCAGACGGCGTTGAAATCAAGGCGCCAGGTGCGCCCAAAGATGCTCAAGGCCACCCCTTGGATGGCATTCCGTTTCACCCCTACTACACCGTTCATGACATCTTCTCTGTCAGCATCTTCCTAATGGTGTTCACGGCCATTGTGTTTTTTGCCCCTGAGTTTGGCGGCTACTTCTTGGAGTACAACAACTTCATCCCAGCCGACCCCCTCAAGACACCTTTGCACATTGCGCCCGTTTGGTACTTCACACCTTATTACTCCATGCTTCGCGCCATCACGGGCGAGATGATGTATGTGCTCATTGGCTGCGCCTTGTTGGGTGCCGTTTTGGCAGTGGTGAAAAACGCCATGCCAAACATTCTCAAAGCGGGTATTGTGGGTGGTGCAGTGGTCATTTCTGCCCTCATGTACGGTATTGATGCCAAGTTCTGGGGTGTTGTCGTCATGGGTGGTGCGGTCGTCATCATGTTCTTCTTGCCTTGGTTAGACAACAGCCCCGTCAAATCAATTCGCTACCGTCCCGACTGGCACAAATATGTCTACGCCGTGTTCGTGATTGACTTCTTGATCTTGGGCTACTTGGGCGTGCTACCTCCTTCACCGATTGGTGAGCGTGTTTCTCAAGTGGGCACCTTGTTCTACTTTGGCTTCTTCTTGCTCATGCCTTGGTGGAGCAAGTTGGGTACACCCAAGCCTGTGCCTGACCGCGTAGTTTTTGTTGCGCACTAAGCCCAGGAGTACTTGAAAATGAAATCGATTCAAAAATTTGTGATTGGTTTGTGCGTTGCGTTCGCAGCTATTTCGGGTGCTCAAGCGGCGGGTGCAAATGCCATCGCTTGGGACAAGGCGCCCGTTCAAACCAATGACTTGGGTTCTTTGCAAAACGGTGCCAAACTGTTCGTGAATTACTGCCTCAACTGCCACTCTGCAGCCTTCATGCGTTACAACCGCCTGCAAGACATTGGTTTAACCAACCAGCAAATCAAAGACAACCTTTTGTTCGCCACCGACAAAGTGGGCGATACCATGAAGTCCAACATTGATCCCAAGCAAG
The DNA here is from genome assembly GCA_964201905.1 of Limnohabitans sp. Taxonomy (GTDB): domain Bacteria; phylum Pseudomonadota; class Gammaproteobacteria; order Burkholderiales; family Burkholderiaceae_C; genus Limnohabitans_A. Next base: position 2,069 of record CAXNGF010000020.1, read on the forward strand.
CCAAAGACTGGTTTGGCGCTGTACCGCCCGACCTTACTTTAGTGGCCCGCTCACGCTCTGGACATGGCGGCACAGGTGCTGACTACCTTTACACATACCTGCGCACTTACTACCGCGATGAAGCCAAGCCCACGGGATGGAACAATTTGGCTTTTCCCAATGTGGGTATGCCCAACCCCTTTTGGGAATTGCAAGGCGAACGCTCGCCAGTGTATGAAGAGCGTCAAGAGCACGGTCACACCACGCAAATCTTCACAGGTTGGAAAACCGTTAAGCCAGGTACTTTGACGCCTTTGCAGTACGACCAAGCCGTGGGTGACTTGGTGAACTACTTGCAATGGATGTCCGAGCCTGTGCAAAATACCCGTGTTCGGATTGGCGTGTGGGTTTTGATCTTCTTGTCCATCTTTACATTCATTGCCTGGCGCTTGAACGCCGCTTATTGGAAAGACATCAAGTAATAACTCGTGATTCGGGCTAGCGCCCGAATTGATGGAGTGGGCCAGCCAGCCATCCCGGTGGCTTCCCACTCTTTTTGATTTTTAGAGGAGCCTTCACCATGATGGTGCTTTACTCAGGAACTACCTGCCCTTTTTCTCACCGTTGCCGCTTTGTGCTGTTTGAGAAAGGCATGGATTTTGAAATTCGCGATGTCGATCTGTACAACAAGCCAGAAGACATCAACGTCATGAACCCCTATGGCCAAGTGCCAATTTTGGTCGAACGTGATTTGATTTTGTACGAATCCAACATCATCAACGAATACATTGATGAGCGTTTTCCGCACCCCCAACTCATGCCCGGCGATCCTGTCGATCGTGCACGTGTTCGCTTGTTCTTGCTCAACTTTGAAAAAGAGTTGTTCGTCCATGTCGCCACTTTGGAAAACCGCACACTTAAGGGCAACGACAAGGCTTTGGAAAAAGCGCGCTCGCACATCCGCGATCGTTTGACCCAATTGGCACCTGTGTTTTTGAAGAACAAGTTCATGTTGGGTGACAATTTCTCCATGCTCGATGTGGCCATTGCACCTTTGCTGTGGCGCCTCGACTTCTATGGCATTGACTTAAGCAAAAACGCTGCGCCTTTGCTGAAATATGCGGAGCGTATTTTCTCTCGCCCTGCCTACATTGAGGCGCTTACGCCTTCAGAAAAGGTCATGCGCAAGTAATTGCGTCAGCAAATCAAACGCCTTCAAAAATCATGGTGATGAACGCACTGGAATCTCCCTCAACTCGCCCGTATCTCATTCGGGCGATGTACGAGTGGTGTACCGATCATTCGTTCACGCCCTACGTGGCAGTGAAGGTTGATGGCTCGGTGCAAGTGCCCCGTGATTTTGTGCAGGGTGGTGAAATTGTGTTGAACATCAGTTTCGATGCCACCAGTTCGCTCCAGTTGGGCAATGAATTCATCGAATTCAAAGCCCGCTTTGGCGGTAAACCGTGTGACATCATGGTGCCCATTCATCGCGTAATGGCCATCTATGCACGCGAGAATGGACAGGGCATGTCTTTTCCAGTCACCGACTCGCCCTTGGGCACCACAGTCGTTGGCATGGACAAGTTGCACAAGGTACCCGACGCACCTAATTCTTCAGACAACCCTGACAAGCCGAGCGTGCCAAGCCCCACCCGCCCCACTCTCACGCGAATTAAGTAGGCGCTATCAAAAACTGAGTGCCTCTCTCAAAACAGATGCTTATTGATTTACAATTCAGCCCGTGCCGCTTTAGCTCAGTTGGTAGAGCAACCGCCTTGTAAGCGGTAGGTCGTCAGTTCGAATCCGACAAGCGGCACCATTTAGAAAAACCAGCTTTGGAGTTGGTTTTTTTTCGTCCTGCACATCTTCAGCGCGAATTTTGCAGAATTTTGAGTCGAATTTTCTCAACGTTGTGGCCATGGCTCTTCAGATGTGCTTGAAGTGCGGGCAGCATTTGACGCAGTTTGGCCGCCACCGCATTGGAATTCACCAAAAGGCACCATTCTGAGCCATCAATGGGTCCCGCTTGAATGGCATTTCTCATGGGGCCAGGAATGAGGCTTTGCAGGGATTTAAGTCGAAGACTGGATTCTCGGGTTAGCTCAGTCAAGCGCGCCAAACTGGGCGATTCTTGGGCCGCTTCCATGAGGGTGACTGCCTGGTTGATTTTTGCCATCCCTGCATTATGCGAGAGCCCTGATCATCTGCGGGAAAATTTGGCCAACTGGCTGCGCTCAGCAGTTAAAATGTCGCGTTCACTTGCGCCTTTGGCGCATGTACTTTTGAATCCACTTTAAGACAGGATTTGCGGGCTGGTCTTTGCGACTTTGGCAAAGGCAGACTCGTGTCAACATGGCGATCAATTTTCTGACCAAAATTTTCGGCAGTCGCAACGACCGCACGATAAAACAGTACCGTAAAACTGTGGCCCTCATCAACGCTTTAGAAGCTGAATACGAAGCATTAAGCGATGAACAACTTTGTTCCAAAACTGACGAGTTTCGAACGCGTGTGGCGCAAGGTGAATCTTTAGACAAAATTTTGCCTGAAGCATTTGCGGTGGTTCGCGAGGGGTCCAAACGCGTCATGAAGATGCGTCACTTCGACGTGCAAATGTTGGGAGGTCTTTCTCTTCACAAAGGCAAAATTTCTGAAATGGGCACTGGTGAAGGTAAAACTTTGACGGCCACACTGGCGGTGTATTTGAATGCATTGGCCAACAAAGGCGTGCACGTGGTGACGGTCAACGATTACCTCGCCAGTCGCGATGCACAGTGGATGGGCAAGCTCTATAACTTCCTTGGTATGAGTGTGGGCGTTAATTTGTCGCAACTCTCGCGCGAAGAAAAGCAAGCCGCCTACAACTCAGACATCACTTACGGTACCAACAACGAATTTGGTTTTGACTATCTGCGCGACAACATGGTCTATGAAGCCAAAGACCGTGTGCAGCGTAGCCTCAACTACGCCATCGTCGATGAGGTCGACTCTATTTTGATTGATGAGGCGCGCACACCACTCATCATCAGTGGCCAAGCCGATGACCACACTGCCCAATACCAAGCTATGAATCAAGTGGTGCCTATGCTTTCGCGTCAAGAAGGCGAAGCAGATCCACGCACTGGTGAGGGCATCACCAAACCTGGCGATTTCACAGTCGATGAAAAATCACACCAGGTTTTCTTAACCGAACAGGGTCACGAAAAAGCCGAAAGCATTTTGGCCAGCGCAGGTCTCATTCCTGAAGGCGCAAGCCTTTACGATCCCGCCAACATTGCGCTCATGCACCACCTCACTGCGGCCTTGCGCGCCAACCACATCTATCACCGAGATCAGCACTATGTGGTGCAAGAAGGCGAGATTGTCATCGTCGACGAATTCACTGGCCGACTCATGACGGGTCGACGCTGGAGCGATGGCTTGCACCAAGCGGTCGAAGCCAAAGAGGGCGTAGCCATTCAGGCTGAAAACCAAACCATGGCCTCCATCACCTTTCAAAACTATTTCCGGTTGTACGGAAAGTTGGGAGGCATGACCGGAACAGCCGATACCGAAGCCTACGAGTTCCAAGAAATTTATGGTTTGGAAACGGTGGTCATTCCACCCAATCGCATCAGCCGCCGCGAAGACCAACTCGATCGGGTCTACAAATCTGCCAAAGAAAAATACGACGCGGCCATTGGCGATATTCGAGAATGTTTCGAGCGGGGTCAACCCGTATTGGTGGGCACCACTTCCATTGAGAACTCAGAGCTCATTTCTGAAATGCTCACCAAAGTGAAGTTGCCGCATCAAGTGCTGAATGCCAAGCAACATGCACGAGAAGCTGACATCATTGCGCAAGCGGGCCGTCCTGGCATGATTACCATTGCCACCAACATGGCGGGCCGCGGCACTGACATTGTGCTTGGCGGTAACATTGAAAAAGACATTCAGGCCGTTGAGTTCGATGAAGCTTTAAGCCCAGAACAGCGTCAATCTCAAGTTGCTGCTATGCGCACCGATTGGCTCGCTGTGCATGAGCAAGTCAAGTCCTTGGGCGGACTCCGCATCATTGCGACTGAGCGCCACGAGTCACGCCGAATTGACAACCAATTGCGCGGCCGTTCTGGCCGTCAAGGTGACCCTGGCTCTTCACGTTTTTACTTGAGCTTAGACGATCCGCTCATGCGCATTTTTGCGGGTGACCGCGTGCGGGCCATTATGGACCGCCTCAAAATGCCGGAAGGCGAAGCCATTGAAGCCGGCATGGTGACACGCAGCATTGAGAGTGCGCAACGCAAAGTAGAAGCGCGCAACTTTGACACGCGCAAACAACTGCTTGAATACGATGACGTGTCCAACGACCAACGCAAAGTCATTTACCAACAGCGCAACGACATCCTAGATGCCACCGAAATGGATGGCCAAATTGCAGCCTTGCGCGAAGGCAGTTTCACAGACATGGTGCGCCAGTATGTGCCCGAAGAAACTGTGGAAGAGCAGTGGGACCTGGTGGGCTTGGAGCGTGTGCTAAACGACGAATGGCAAATCCAATTGCCGATTCGTGAAAATGTATCGGCCGCCACGGCCATCACAGACGAAGAAATTCTGCAAATGGTTTTGGTCGCTGCCAACAATGCATTCAAAGTCAAGCTAGAGGCTCTGGGTGCTGAAAACTTTGTGCCTTTTGAGCGCGTCGTTTTGTTGCAAAGTATCGATACCCACTGGCGTGAACACCTCAGTTCTTTGGATTATTTACGCCAAGGTATTCATTTGCGTGGTTATGCACAAAAGCAACCTAAACAAGAATACAAGCGAGAAGCGTTTGAGCTTTTTGGTCAATTGCTCGACTCTGTTAAAAACGAAGTCACTCGCGTTTTGATGAACGTGAAAATTGAATCAAGTGAACAAATTAGCGAAGCGGCACAAGTGTTGGAAGAGCGTGCAGAAAATATCAGCAACGTGACCTACACAGCGCCAGACGAACAAGGCCAGCAACAAACACAAGCTGAATTTCAAAGCACACTGCTATCCCCTGTGGGGCGCAATGAACCTTGCCCTTGCGGCAGCGGTAAGAAATACAAGTTCTGCCACGGTAAATTGGCATAAGAGGTTTTCATGACAGTGAATCTTCAAGCACCCAACCCCGACCATGTCTTGGCCGTTCCGGGTGTCCGCTTAGGCATTGCACAGGCGGGCGTTCGCAAAGTGGGGCGCAAAGACCTCACTGTCATCTTGCTAGATGAGGGCAGTGCTGTATCGGGTGTCTTTACGCAAAACCGTTATTGTGCTGCGCCAGTTCAAGTTTGCCGCGATCACTTGAAGCATGTGAACGCTTCCCAAGCCGACACACAGATTCGTGCTCTGGTCATTAACACGGGCAATGCCAATGCGGGCACCGGTGCCAAAGGTCTGGCCGATGCGCGTGCCACTGCACAAGCGCTGGCACTTTTGCTCAAGCTTAAACCGCAGCAAGTGTTGCCGTTCTCGACGGGCGTGATCATGGAAAACTTGCCTGTCGATCGCATCGTGGCAGGCATGCCTACTGCCATCGCCGATGCGCAAGCTCAGCATTGGGCCAAGGCGGCTGAAGGCATTATGACCACCGACACTGTGCCCAAGGCTTTCAGCGCACAAGTGGTGCTGTCAGGTCAGCCCGTCACCATCACCGGCATAAGCAAAGGCGCTGGCATGATTCGCCCCAACATGGCCACCATGCTGGGTTTTTTGGCCACCGATGCCAATATCGATCCTGCGTTGTTGCCAGCCTTGGCAACTGACATGGCCAATGCTTCTTTCAATCGCATCACCATTGATGGCGACACATCTACCAACGATTCCTTCATGGTCATGGCCACGCGCAAAGCGGCGCACCCCGTCATTTCATCTTGGGACTCTGCAGACGGCAAGGTACTTCGTGCTGCACTCATGTCTGTGGCGCAAAAGTTGGCACACGCCATTGTGCGTGACGGCGAAGGTGCCACCAAGTTCATCACCATTCGTGTGGAAGGTGGTAAAACTGTTGACGAATGTCTGTTGGCCGCTTATGCCATTGCACATTCGCCTTTGGTTAAAACAGCCTTCTTTGCCAGCGACCCTAACTTAGGTCGCATTTTGGCCGCGGTAGGTTACGCTGGTATTCACGATCTCGATCAGGACTTGATTGGTCTTTACCTCGACGAAGTTTGCGTGGTGCAAAACGGGGGGCGCAATCCAGCCTACCAAGAAGCCGATGGACAACGTGTCATGAAGCAAAGTGAAATCACCATCAAAGTGCTACTCGGACGAGGCCAAGCCGTTGATACCGTATGGACCTGTGATTTGAGCCATGACTATGTCTCCATCAATGCAGACTATCGATCATGAGCGCCGCCATTGAAAAACTGTTAGAACGCGCGGTCCTCATGATGGAGCGCATTGAACGCGTATTGCCTCAGCCATTAAGTGAGCCCGATTGGTCTGTAGCCATTGCTTGGCGGTATCGCAAGCGCGCGTCAGGCCACGGTGTCTTAGAAGCTGTGCGCCATGTGTCAGACATGAACCTGGCTGACTTGCAGGAAATTGATGGGCAGAAAGAAAAGTTGCAACAAAACACTTTGCAATTTGTCAAAGGCTTGCCAGCCAACAATGTGCTCCTCACAGGCTCTCGTGGCACAGGTAAATCTTCATTGATCAAAGCTTGTTTGAATGCCTACGCCACACAAGGCTTGCGCCTCATTGAAGTCGACAAAGAAGACCTGACCGATTTACCCGACATTGTCGATGTGGTCTCTGGCCGTTCAGAAAAGTTCATTATCTTTTGTGATGACCTGAGCTTTGAAGATGGTGAAGGTGGCTACAAGGCTTTGAAATCCATTCTCGATGGTTCGGTGGCAGCATCGACACCCAACGTCCTCATCTATGCCACCAGCAACCGTCGTCATTTGTTGCCCGAGCACATGAAGGACAACCTGACCTACACGCACACCGAAGACGGTGAGGTACATCCGGGTGAAGTCATTGAAGAGAAAATTTCTTTGTCGGAACGCTTTGGTTTGTGGATCAGTTTTTATCCCTTCTCGCAAGATGAATACCTCACCATCGTGGCGCAATGGCTGCGATCTCTGGGAGCCAGCGAAGCCGTCATTCAAGCTTCAGGGCCGGAAGCCTTGGTGTGGGCACTTGAACGCGGCTCGCGCAGTGGCCGAGTGGCCTATCATTTTGCGCGCGATTGTGTTGGGCGCATGGGGCAGGGCGCATCTCATCAGCGGTCTCTATGAGTGAGGTTTCTGCTGCAGGCCAGTCTTTGCTGGTGGCGGATGCGCATCTTCAACGTGATGACGGACAAGACCGCAAGACAGTCGATGTGGCGGTGGGCATTTTGATCAATGCGCAAAATCAATTTTTGTTGACCTCAAGACCGCCAGGCAAAGTGTACGAAGCTTACTGGGAGTTTCCGGGTGGCAAGTTGGAAGCGAATGAAACGGTTGAACAGGCCTTAAAGCGGGAACTTGAAGAAGAGCTTGGTTTGAAAATCGATGAAGTTCAAATTTGGCGGCAGCAGTTGGTGGACTATCCTCATGCTTTGGTCAGGCTGAACTTTTGCAAGGTTAGAAGCTGGCAAGGTCGGCTGGAAATGCGGGAAGGGCAACAGTTTGCCTGGCAAAGCTTGCCCGTCCAAGTGGTCCCTGTGTTGCCTGGCACGGTGCCTGTTCTAAGTTGGTTGGCCGAAGAATGTGGCTTTGTGGGTGACACACATCTGGCTTCAAGTTAAGCCATCGTTACTGCAATTTAGGGTCGCCAAAATTGTCTTGATCGGGTGGCGTGTCTTCGGGAACCCTGAAGCTCTCATTGGCCCAAGCACCTAGGTCAATGCCCTTGCACCGCGCACTGCAAAAGGGGCGGTAGGCGTTTTGTGAACTGAACAAACTGGGGCCGCCGCAGGTAGGGCACTTCACATGTTTGGGCTTGGCAGATGGCTCACTCATCGTTATCTCACCAGGTTCAAAGGGGTCTGCGGATTAAGAGCAGAGCGTCATTTCAAAAGGTGTGTCTTCTTTGTTGGCAAGCAATTTGCCATCGGCTTGTTGTTGCATGAGACGGATGACCACCAACAATCTGTTGCAACTGATTTCGGGTGTGAGGTTCAAACTTTCGTCAATTCGCAAACGGAGTAATTGGAAATTACGACCCTGCGGTAAATTCTGCTGAAGCTGGCCACCTGTGGCCATGACCTTTTGAGTACTGCCAGACTCGCGCATCATTTTAAGAATGAGTTGAATGGCCTTGGCCAAAGGCGCAAAGTGTTGTGACCAATCGAACAAATTGGCCTGCCTATCAGCGGGTGCATGGTGTTGCCATGCGTGGTAAGCAGGCAAGTCAAACTCGCAAGTTCCGCCTGGAATGGCTGTGCGGCTTCTAATGCTGTTGAGAAATTCACTTTCGCTCAATGCACTGCCCATTTTGCCAATCATGCTGTTCAATGATTCAAAGCGTTGGTCAAGTTGCGCTATGACCAAGTCAAGCGCTTGCTCAGAAATAGAGGGATTTCCGCGGTAGCCATTGAGTTGATGCTTGTGTCGTTCAATGTCTTTGAGGATTTCTGATTTCAATTCAGAACGCGAGGCCACCTCCATGATTTCAAAAATCGTGGTGAGCGCGTAGTGGTGATCGAGTGCTTCGGAACGCTGACTCAATTGGTTGAAGCGCGCAAACAAATGTTGCAGGCGCAAGTAGGTCCGAGTGCGTTCGTTGAGAGGGTATTCGTAAAGTATCACGCTGCGTCTTTCAGTGCCAAGATCATAGCCCGAAGCGGGCCATCATTTCATGGGCAAGGTGTTTCAATTGAGCTAAATCGATGCCTTCATTGAAAATGACCGCGTCGGCACTGGCCAGACGATGATGGCGGCTTGCTTGCTGCGAAATGATGCGTTCCACATCGGCCCGGCTAAGCTGACTTCGAGCCATGACCCGCTGAATTTGAGTTTCTACTTCGCAGTCGACCACGCAGACCCAGTCGACTTGGCGTCGCCAGCGCTCACCAGACTCGACCAACAAGGGCACGTCGTAGACCAAGCAGGCATGGCCTGTAGAAATGGCGGCATGGCTTTCTTCTTGCAGAACTTGCCCAACCAAGGGATGAATGATGGCTTCAAGCTGGCGCTTGCTCTGAGGGTTTGAAAAGACCAGCGCTCGCATGGCTTCTCGGTCCATGGCGCCATCGGGCGCAATCAATTGTTCGCCAAACTCAGCCAAGATAGCAGGCATGGCTCTACCACCAGGCAAGGTCAGTGATCTGGAAATGGCATCCGCGTCCATGACGGCTGCGCCGGCGGCGGCTATGATGCCGGCCACCGTGCTTTTGCCGCTGCCAATGCCTCCCGTCAGGCCAAGTCGAATTGGCTTGCGGCTCAACGGGTCATGCCCCCATAGAAATGCCCAAAAAGAAACATGCGAATCCAGAAAAGGCTAAAAAAGGTCCAAACGCGAAGTGCCCATTGTGACCCAGTTGCCCCCTCATTTTTTGGATGACCCCAAAAATCAGCCCAGAAACAGAAGCAAATAAGAGCAAGGGCAATAGGCTCCAAACGCCGACCCAAGCACCAAGACCAGCCAGCAGTTTGAGATCTCCCTGCCCCATGCCTTCTTTGCCAGCAATTTGCTCAAAGCCCCAACTGACCAACCAAAGCAGCCCATAGCCCAGAACCGCGCCGGACAGTGAGTCCATGAGTGGGGTGGGGGTGAGCGACAAGGCGCTACCAATGAGGCCGACCCACAGCAAGGCTTGAGTAAGAACGTCTGGAAGAAGGAAAGTCTCGGCGTCAATCCATGCAAGGGCCAGAAGCGCAGCGCAAAAGAAGCCCCCTAATAAGGCCGAATAGCCAAAACCGAACTTAAGTAGAGACATGCAAAACAAAGCAGCTGTGAGGATTTCGACCAAGGGATAGCGAACGGAAATGGTCTGATTGCAATGTTTGCAACGGCCAAAGCGCCAACAAAATGACAAAACGGGAATGAGCTCGTACCAACTCAAAGTGTGAAGGCAATGCGGGCAGTGCGACCGTGGCGTCGATAAATTGAAATGATCGGGGCCAGTTTCGTCAGCCTTCAAAATCATCTGCGGCAAACGGTGAATGAGCACATTGACAAAACTACCAACCACCAGGCCAATGGCTGTCATCAATATGATTTGCGCCAAACTGACTTCTGCAAAATTTGGCAAGACCCAGCCCATGGGGCCAGGTGAAAGCCACAATTGAGGCCATGCAGTTGGGTTGATCAAAAGACTTGTCCTAAATTGAAGATGGGCAAATACAAGGCCAACAAAATGCCGCCTATGAGTGAACCCAGTACCACCATGATGATGGGTTCTAGGAGTGTAGACAGATTGCCAATTTGTTGGTTCACATCGAACTCCATGAGTTTGGCGGCACGTTGCAACATGGCGTCAAGAGATCCCGTCTCTTCACCAATGGCGCACATTTGAATGGTCATGCTAGAGAATAAGTTGGATTTTGACATGGCTGTGCTTAAACTTTGGCCCTCTTGTATGCGTTCTATCAGTGCAAGCGTGGCTTTCGCCAAATTGGGCGAGACGCTGGCGGCTGAAGCGGGTGCCAGTGCTTCAGCCAAAGGAATGCCTGCTTGAAGCAAAGCCGACAAAGTCTGTGCCCATTTGACGATCATGGCAGTTTTCAAAAGCGGCCCTACAACGGGACTGGAAAAGATCAATTTTTCGAAATAGATTTGGAACTTCAAGGACCTTTGATGGATCCATCGAAGCAAGCTCATCAGTGCCAATGTGGCAACCAAAATGGTGCCTGCCCAATGCCCCACCCAAAAGCTCATGTTGATCAATTGCTGTGTTGCCCATGGCAAAGATGCGCCCATGCTCTTGAAAACATCTTCAAAGACAGGGACCACCCAAAGCAAGATCACCACAAGCACCGCGATAGAGATCAGCAAAATGCTGGCAGGATAGATAAGCGCATTTGTGAGTTTGGCTTTCAATGCGGCGTGGGCTTCAAGGGTGTCTGCCAGTCGGTCTAGAATTTTGTCTAAGATGCCAGCTGACTCGCCTGCATACAACAAGCTGCAGTAATGTTGGTTAAATACTTGCGGGTGCTTTTTGAATGCAATGTGCAGCGACTGGCCGGCATTGAGCTCGATTTGAAGTTTTTGCAATGTGTTACCAAAGGCTTTCTGAGTGGCTCGTGTTCCTACTATGCTTTGGCTTAGCAATTCAAAAGCTTGCGAGATTGGAATGCCAGCGCTCATGAGAGCTGACCACTGTCGTGTAAAAACGCTTAGTGTTTTGGCTGGTACAGCTTTGCTTTGGCTAACTTGAACTGGTGCAACTTGGCGTCTGGCCGCAGCACGCGAGAGGGCGGCATTAAGCGACATCGGTATGGGCCATGACTTCGGCCAAAGATGTGATGCCCATTGAGGCTTGGAGAAGCCCTGCATGGCGCAGTGTGCAGACGCCTTCTTTTTCGGCTTGGGACGTCAACTCTTGTCGACTGGCATTTTGTAAAATTAAATGCTGCAGGGCCGCAGTGATGGGCATAACTTGAAACAAACCGATGCGCCCCCAGTATCCCTTATGACACTGAGAGCAGCCTTGTGCCGAATGAAAATGGTGCTGTGGCGCAGCTTGACCTGCGAAAGACTGCAAACCTAATTCTTTCAATGATTGAGAAGACACGCTGATAGGCTTTCGACAGTGCAAGCACAAGCGGCGAACCAGGCGCTGTGCAGAAATGACGCTGATGCTAGAGGCCAAGTTGTAGGTGGCAACGCCCATGTTGCGAAGGCGAATTAAAGCGCTGGGGGCATCTTGTGTGTGCAAAGTAGACAGCACCAAATGACCAGTTTGAGAAGCCTTCATGACAATGTCTGCCGTTTCGTGGTCTCTGATTTCTCCAACCATCAGAATATCGGGGTCTTGGCGTAAAAAAGAGCGAAGTGTTGTGGCGAAATTAAGCCCAATTCTTTCTTTAACATTAACTTGGTTGATGCCTGCCAATTGAATTTCTGAGGGATCTTCTACGCTGGCAATGTTCACTTCAGGCCGATTCAGCAAATTCAAGCAGGCATACAAAGATTGAGACTTGCCTGAACCTGTGGGCCCAGTGACCAAAATCATGCCGTGAGGCTTATGAATAGCTTCAAGCAGTTTTTGTTTATCGGCCACGCCATAACCCAAATGATCCAAGTTGAGCTTGGCCAAATCGGTTGGCAAAATGCGCACCACGATCTTTTCTCCAAACAGCGTAGGCAGTGTGCTTACCCGCAAATTGAGGCGTTGTGCATTTTTGAGGCCTAGGTTCATGCGGCCGTCTTGTGGCAGTCTTTTTTCGGCAATGTCTAAACGTGACAAAACTTTAATGCGAGAGGCAATTTGCTCCTTGAACTCAAATGGCGGCGGTGAAATTTCTTGCAACACACCATCGACTCGCAAGCGAACACGGTAAAAATTTTCGAAGGGCTCGAAATGGATGTCAGAGGCTCTAAGAAGCGCCGCTAATTCCCAAGTTTGCTGGAGGTAATGAACAACAGGCGCCTCTGACAGAGTGAGGGTGTTGCTGGATTGATGGATGTCCATCTGAACGCCATTTCATGAGAACAGGGCATTCAATGATGCGTGCAATTTGGTCATTCAAACAGTTCAAACTAGAAATGTAAGAATTTGTGCG
>CAXNGF010000021.1:0-14616 GCA_964201905.1 Limnohabitans sp.
CCACACCTTCAAATATGCCTTTAACTTGGGCGGGTGGGAGAGCCAAATACGCCTCGAGTCCGGGTGAGCTAACACTGGCTGTTGCAAATTCTTCGCCTACTTTTTGACCTGACATCAGTGTCAAATCACTGTGCCATGCATTGTGCGTATCGCCAGCCAAAACCACCAAGCGCTTTTTGAGTTGCGCTGCTGTTGACAAAAGAATTTCTCGTGCTGCTGGATAACCATCCCAAGCATCTAAGTTGTAGCCTAGTTTGGGTTGATTCAACAAAGCCAACTCTGCATCCGTTATTGGATAGCCTTGCGCCTGCTTACCCTTGGCCGTCAGATAATCTGTAATGGCTTTTTGGCCAGCTGCTAAAGCTTGTGGGCTCGTGTCAGAAGGATTCAAAGCTTGAAGAATGGTCAAAGGAAATTCAATTCTGGCCATCAAGACTTGCTGACCAATCACTTGCCATGTTGCGGTGGAAGTTGCCATCTGTGTTTGCAGCCACTGAACTTGCTCCGCACCCATCAATTGTCGTGTTGGAGAAGATAATGTTGCAATTGAACTTGCTTGCTTGGCAGGATTGAGCAAATCTGTAATTTCAATTTGTTGATCGCGACCGACAGAGCGCGTATCCAGCATGTGCAAACTAAGTAAGCTTCCGAAGTTAAAGCTTCTGTAAATCTTGCTTTTATCAGAACCCGTCCGTATGGGCATCCACTCATGATAGGCCTGCATTGCGGCTGCTTTGCGGGCTGCAAAAGATCCCTCTGTTGCAGTTGTGTGATTTTCAGCACCATCTTTGTAGGTATCGTTGGCAAATTCATGGTCATCCCAAACCGCGATCAAGGGCTTGCTAGCATGAAACTGCTTTGAATCTGCATCAGACTTGTATTGTGCATGGCGCAAACGGTAATCACTTAAAGTCAAAATTTCATTTTCAGGAACAGAAGTGCGTCCTAGAGTTGCAGCTTTTTCTGAAGCGTAGCCAGTTGCTGCATATTCATAAATGTAGTCACCCAAGTGAATGGCAACATCGGCATCGGAACGAGCAACTTCAGAGTAAACATTGAAGAAGCCAGCTGGGAAGTTCGAGCAAGATAGAACTGCCAATTTAACATCGCTCACCGCGCCTATAGGCAGTGTTTTTGTTTTCCCTATGGGTGAACTATGCAAGCCTGCTGTAAATCGGTAGAAGTAGGTCTGGTTGGGCAAAAGGCCTGTTGCATCCACCTTGCAGGTATAACCTGTATCTGAACTGGCTTGAGCGGCACCAGAAGCAACAATTTTTGAAAACTCAATTTCTGCTGCAACTTGCCATGTAAGGTTGACTGTGTCCGACAGTTCTTGAAACTTGGCATGAGTCCACAAAATAACACGGTCACTCAGCGGATCGCCGCTGGCAACGCCATAGTCATAGTTGACCATAGGTGAGGTGCTGCTTCCGCATGCGCTTAGGATGCCACCTGTTGATAAAACTGCAGAAATGGAGCTGACTTTAATGAGAAAGTCGCGACGAGCTTGGATATGCTTCAAAGTGATCACCTGTAATGAAATTGACAGGTCGCATCTTCCGCGCTTTAGATGACAAGCTTGTGAAATAAAATTTTGAATTCGTCAAGCTAGGAAAAGTAAAGTGTTTAGCTTTGTTCAAATTAATGGAACAACGGCGGCACGCATTACTTCATGTGTAGAAGAATCAAGCATGGCTTCAGGAACACCACAGACTTCAATGCAGGTGTCTGGTCCATAGGGATAACAGCTTGCCTGACTTTTCTAAAGTAAGTCAGATTTTGTTGTGGTGGGATCCAGTGCCAAATCGACACCAATATTTGAAGCGATCTCACGTCTGTTTGAATTTTTCCAATGCTTGGCAATTTCCAAAGGACTTCGAAAGTTCGCGTGTTACCACTGCATAGGTCATAGGTAGATTTCGTTGTCACTCAATTGCAATATCTAAAGCTTATGCTTTTGGAATGTCATTTTTTTGACAATTTTTTTACCTATTCTTTCAGAATCAATCTGATTCTTTCCTAAAAGCCCTGCTTTGAAAAACAAACTCATTCGATTTCCAGTTCGGGCAATCTTGTTTCTTGCCAAATACGCCATTCTTGTTTTGCCCTTTTTCTTCGGTTTAATTTTTCTAAAACCGAAGTACGTTGTCAATTACCGTGAAACTCTTCAAAAATTAAGAATTCACCACACGGCTTTGTCACAAGGACCTGTGCAACGGTACTTTGAATCTTTTTTTTCTATTCGTTTAAATGAGTCAAGTGAAATTACAGGTGCCTGCACGCAATGTGGAAGTTGCTGCTTGAACAAACAATGTTTTTTTCTAGAGCCTTTGCCAGAGGAAAAGTTCCAATGCGGAATTTACAACTCACCTTTTCGTAAATTGTCGAATTGCGGTGCCTTTCCTATTTCAGGCGAAGACATTGAAAGATACGCATGCCCTGGTTACGTCCTGAATCCCAAAAGAGTCATCAAGATTGCGGTTATCAATTAAGACTTGGACGAGCATATAGAAGTTGAAAGGCATCAAGCTCAAATCAACCCATCTCTTAGTCCGGCATTTTTTAAACCTTGTTTGCTTCTCGCTTTTGAAACATCTCTTTCAAAATTGATCTGCGAATTAGCTTATTTGTGAGTTGCGGCGGTGCCCAAAACCACTGTGCCGATTTCATTGATTCACAAGCTGCCACAAAACGTCGCAATACTTCTTCAAAGTCTGCATCTGAGTAGTTCAGGCTAAATATCAATCTGCCCGTGCCCACCCAGCTAAGTGCCAAACCCTCAGATCGCAGGTAGTACTGAAGCATCCAGTTATATCGGCTTGTGTCGGTGTAATAAAGACTCCATACACTGGACATGTTGGCGGCCCTCAATGGCAATTCTTTCTCAGTCATTACCTGATTGAAGCGTTCTCTCCTCTGGTTCCAGGTATTGTCCAAATTGTCATAAACAGCTGATATTTCTGGCGTTTCAATTTTTTCTAAAAACACCGACATGGCGCCCATGACATGTGGATGGGCGTTAAAGGTACCGCGCGCAAAACAAACGTCAGCAGGTCTTTCAGATCGAAAACGTTTCATTAAATCAGCACGACCACACACTACGCCTACTGGATAGCCTCCTCCCAATGTTTTGCCATAAGTGACCATGTCAGCTTGCACGCCAAAATACGCTTGCGCGCCACCTTTTGCCAAACGGAATCCTAAGAAAACCTCGTCAAATATAAGCACAATTTTGCGTTCAGTGCAGACTTCGCGCAGTTTTTTCAGCCAAACTGTATAAGCTTCTCTGTCATAAGCTGCCCTGCGGCTGCTATCGACAAGTGAAGAGTCGCCGGGAGCGCCTTGGTTCAAATGAAGTGCTTGCAAAGGATTGATAAGGACGCACGCAATGTCAGTTCTTGTTCGCAACACTTTGAGTGAATTTTCATGCATGTCCCTGAGTGTGTAGGTTTCGCGAGGTGGCATCGGATTACCGGGCCCGGGCTGAACATCCTCCCACCAGCCATGGTATGCACCACAAAAACGCACTAAGTTTTTGCGCCCTGTGTGATATCTGGCCAGCCTGACAGCTTGCATAACAGCTTCCGTTCCCGACATGTGAAAGGAAACCTGATCTAGGCCTGATATTTCTTTGAGACGTTTCACGTTAAAAGCAACACAGGGGTGATAAGCCCCTAAAGTTGCGCCAACGTTTTCAACCTTCTCAGAACCTAATTTCATGCACTCTTTGTAAAAATCAGCGCCAAACACGTTAACGCCGTATGAGCCTGTTAAGTCGTAAAAACGTTGTCCATCTTGGTCTGTCACAAATACGCCATCTGCCAACTGTATAAATGCACCAACTTTCAAGTGTTGTCGCACCAACGGGCTGAATTGAAACGGGACGCGGTAAGCACCCGTAAATTGCAGATCTGATATGAATTCACGCGCCTCTGCAGTCATTTCGATGCTTTTGGCATGACGCGTCTGTAACAAGTTTGCCAGCTGGTAAAACGCTGCTCTCCGAGTTTCAGCCACAGCCTCTGGAGCGCCATCACATGAAAAGAATTGGTCTTCATTGAATTCATAACCTGGCAAAAAAGAGACCACTCTTTTTGCCATTCTGGAGTGTCCTGTTAAGGACGGGTGTTTGGCAAATGACAGCTCCAACCGTCTTTTTGCAAAAGGTAAAAGAAGTGCAACTGCACCAAGGGTCATAGCAAGTTGAACAGACACGTTGAATCCGAAGATGAGTGGTTGAAGTCATCTTTTTATTTAGATTTCGTGACAGGAAAATGAAAATGAAACAATTAATTCAAAGAATCAGCTCGCAAGAAGACCTGAATTTTCTGTTGACGAATCGAATTCCACGAATCACCCTCACCCGATTCATTGGCTGGTGGAGCCAAATTAAAAATCCCATCGTCCGAGACTTTTCGATTGGAGTTTGGAAATTATTTTCCGATCTTGACTTGAGCGAAGCTGCCAAAACCAAGTTTGACAGCATGCACGACTGTTTTGTTCGTGAACTTAAGCCAGGTGCCAGAACCATTGACATGCGCAATGAAATCATCTGCAGCCCCTGTGATGCCATTGTGGGTGAATGCGGCACCATTGATCACACCCAGGTATTTCAAGCCAAAGGCTTTCCCTACAGTCTTTCAAGCTTGATGGGTTTCACACCTAGAACTGGCGAGTTGGTTGAGTCATTGAAAAATGGCACTTACGTGACATTGCGCTTGACGTCCAGCATGTACCACCGATTCCATGCGCCCGCGGATGCAACCCTGACACACGTGACGCACATTTCTGGGGACACTTGGAACGTCAACCCCATTGCACTCAAAAGAGTTGAGCAACTTTTTTGCAAAAATGAACGAGCAGTTCTGAACTTCAAATTAACAGACGGTACGCCCATGATCATGGTGCCAGTAGCGGCTATCTTGGTCGCCAGTTTGCGCCTGCATGCCGTCAATTTGTTGTTCCATGTTGATTACACCGGACCCAATGAGAGTCCCTGCGCTACTCAATCTTACAAAGGGCAAGAACTTGGATGGTTCCAACACGGATCCACCATATTGGTTTTTGTACCTAAAGGATTCAAATTGGCAGAAGGTATTTCAACGGGCCAACGCATCAAGATGGGTCAGGCTTTATTGGAAAAGTTAACATGAAAATGTCCTTCTTCTGCTCAAGAGTCTTCGCTTTGACTGGAGTTCTGCTTTGCGCGTGTGCGCCCATGAACAAACCTCCAGCCAATTCACCTGACAAGATCAATATCAGCATTTTGGCTTTCAACGATTTACATGGCCACTTGGAGCCCCCCAGTCTGAGCGTCAGAGAAAGAATTGATGGCAACTTAACAGAAGTACCTGTGGGTGGCGCTGCCTATTTGGCGGGCGCTATACAACACCATAAAAAACTAAACCCACTGAACGCCGTTGTTTCTGCAGGCGACATGATTGGTGCAACACCTCTCACCTCTGCGCTTTTCTTGGACGAGCCAACCATCGAAGCGGTAAATGCTATGGGCATTGATTTCAATGCTGTTGGCAATCATGAATTTGACAAAGGCACCCCTGAACTGCTTCGAATGCGGCGTGGTGGTTGTGAAAAGTTCACGCGGTTAGAGCCCTGCCAAATCAATCGCCAGTTTCCAGGGGCTAACTTTGAGTTCTTGGCAGCCAATGTGAAGAAACTCGACGATCAAACCTTGTTTCCAGCCTACGGCATCAAGACTTTCAAGCAAGGAAATCATGTCGTCAAGGTAGGTTTTGTTGGCATGACTTTAAAAGGTACGCCAAACATGGTGACACCAGAGGGCATTCAGGGTTTGCGGTTCGAAGATGAAGCCAGTACAGCCAATGCCTGGGTACCCTTGCTCAAAGCCCAAGGCGTTTCTGTCTTGGTTCTAGTGATCCATGAGGGCGGCGTGATCCAAGGTGGTCCCAATGATGCTTCATGCCCTGGACTCTCAGGCGATATTGTTCCTATTTTGAACAAACTGGACACAGGATTTGATGTGGTTGTCTCTGGCCACACTCACCGCGCTTACGCTTGCGACTACAGCAAAATCAATCCAAGCAAACCATTTCTTTTGACCAGTGCCGGTCAATACGGTACGTTTTTAACGCACATCCAGTTGTCAATTGACCCTCTTTCCAAAAAAGTTCAAAACAAGACTGCACAAAATGTCATTGTTCAAAGTGAAGCATTTGTAAACGCTTCCGGCGTGAAGGTTCAGCCAAGTTCTGCCTTGCCATTTTTTGGAAAGCAAATGGATGTCGATAAAATTGTGAATGACTATCGCACAGCTTCAGAGGTGCAAGTCTTAAAGGTCATCAGTTATCTATCTACTTCTATCACTCGAAAAACAACGCCTTCTGGCGAGTCAGTGCTTGGTAACTTAATCGCTGATGCGCAATGGGCTTCCACTGCATCTGATACACGAGGGCGATCTGATTTTGCGCTGATGAATCCGGGCGGCGTGCGCGCAGATCTCCTCATTCAACCAGGCGGCGGCAATGTTAACTTTGGTCAGTTATTTAAAGTTCAACCCTTTGGTAACACCATGGTGGTTAAACGGATGACGGGACAACAAGTCAAAGATTTACTTGAACATCAATTTGCGAACATCAATAGACCAAAAGTATTATTTCCCTCTGAACGCCTAAATTACGAGGTAGATCTTCGGCAAGGTACTGGACAACGTGTTGTGAACATTCGCATTGGCCAAAAGCCAATTGACTTGGCCCACGTTTACCATGTCACCATGAACAGCTTTTTGGCATCTGGTGGCGATGGTTTTTGGCAATTCAATCAAGCGCCCACCGTAGCAGGTGGCGAACTGGATGTCGATGCACTTTCCGAATATTTGCGTCAAAACTCTGGTTTGAAACCCCCACAAACTGACCGAATCAAAATGTTGTGAATTAGCACAACCGCTGACAATTAACAAAATTGTCACACTAATTTTTTATGCTTGCCGCTTACTTATCTAGCGGTTGAGCAACATGCGCCATTGGCAGCAAACACAAAGAAAAAAAGCACGCATCGAAATCATCCCCATGATCGATGTGATGATGTTTTTATTGGTTTTCTTTGTCCTCATCAGCGTTAATGTTATTCCTGCTACGGGCATCAAAACTCAACAGCCTAATTCATCGCAAGTACAACAACTCAGCACCAAAGATGTGCAAGTTGTTATCACACTGGGAAAAGAAAATGTCATTCAGGTGGATGGCAAGGATGTTGATTTGAAAGATTTGTCGGAAGCAGTCAAGAGAAAAGCTGGTAGCGCTGATCAAATTGCCGTGATCGTGAACAGTGACAAGGGTGCAGAGGTTCAAACTCTGGTTGACGTGATGGATGAAATCAAGAAATCAGGTTTAGGCAAGGTCTCCCTTGCTGCCCGTGAGCGGAAATGATGCAAGTCATTGACCGACTGAACCAAGAACGGCACAAACTTTCGAGTTTGGGTTCCTTACTTTTGGTTTTCTTTGTTTTTTCAATGGCTCAAGCCCTCAAAGGCCCTGCTGAAATCTTCGCGCAAGAGGCAATGGAGCTGACCACAACCTTGATTGAGCCCTTGTTTCAACCCCCACCCAAAGCTCCGCCTCCCCAGTTGGCAAAGCCTGAGCCAAAACCCAAATTGATGGCACAGCCAAATGTGCCAACGACGCCTGCGCCCAATGAACCAACAAGAGAAGCAACTGCGCCCGAAGCACCGCGCCCCACCAACACGGCCCCACCCCTCAACACACCCACGCCCATACCAAGCGTGGCTCCTGCAGTAACGGCGCAAGAGCCACCTAAGCTTGCCCCTCAGCAGCCTGTTTCAGTCAACTTAGAAAACAATTACATCGCCAGCGTGCGGGCAACACTCAATGCCAACAAGCGATACCCCACTGGCAGAGAAGCCAGCCTGCAACGCCCATCTGGCAAAGTGAAGCTCTGGTTTGTATTGGCTCGAAACGGGTCGCTTCAAGATGCTGGGATTGAAGAGTCCAGTAACTCCATCATTTTAGACAACGCTGCCTTGTCAACCATTCGGCGCACCACTTATGCAACATGGCCAGAAGGCAGTTGGACTTCACAGTCACAACACAAATTCACTGTCACCCTCGATTTTGTTCCTCTCAATTAATTTTTTATCTCAGGAGTATTTATGAAGACATTCAAACCCACCCGAATTGCCTTGCTCATCAGCTTGGCCTTTGCTTCACCCATCATCGTTGCCCAACAAGCAACCGACGTGGGCAAAATCAATGTTGAAGGCCTTCCAGGCGGAACTGATTCAGGACTGATCACACAAGAAGAAAGCCCCAAAGCTCGCAGTGCCGTGAATCGCGCGTATTTGGACAAGTTAAACCCTTCCGCCAACGCTTTTCAAGCCATTGACTTACTGCCAGGCGTCAACACTTTCAGCTCAGATGCAACAGGCTTATTTGGTGGTGGTATTCGTGTTCGCGGTTTTGCTGGCGACCAAATGGGCCTGACCATCAATGGTGCCCCAGTGAATGACTCAGGTAACTTTGCTGTTTACCCACAAGAGTACACAGACTCTGAAAACCTGTGCGAAGTTTTTGTAACACAAGGCTCTACAGACACAGATGCACCTCACGTTGGCGCTTCGGGTGGCAACTTGGGAATGGTCACTTGCGCGCCTAAAGACAAATTTGGTATGCGTTTGGCGATGTCAGCGGGACAACTGAATTACCAACGCGCTTTCGCTCGAATTGATACCGGCAAGTTTGGCCCTAGCAATGCCAAAGCGTTTGTCTCTTACTCTAAAACGACTGCCAATAAATTCAAAGGTCCA
Source organism: Limnohabitans sp. (assembly GCA_964201905.1). Lineage (GTDB taxonomy): Bacteria > Pseudomonadota > Gammaproteobacteria > Burkholderiales > Burkholderiaceae_C > Limnohabitans_A. Next base: position 8,801 of record CAXNGF010000021.1, read on the forward strand.
GGCGGAGCTGACCGTGAGCACATCGATTTGGCAGCTGAAATGCGTCCCAATGCTGACGTTTTTCTGAGTGCAAGTGTTTTGTATAACAATGCGATCAACAACAATATTCGCACTTTGAACAATTCTCAAATTGCTCTCAGCGGCCGTAATTTTGACTTTAGCAGCGTCGCACCTCAGCATCTGACACCCGTGGCTGGCACTGCCCAAGCAGAATCTTCACCGGCAGATGGCTTCTATAAATTCAACATCAATCCATTCCGAAATTATTTGTTCACCAGCAAGGCAGAGTTCAAAGTGAACAAAGACCTGACAGTCAGTGCCGAGCCATACTTCTGGTATGGCTACGGTACCGGCGGTGGCCAATTGCAGTTGTTGACTGAAGGCGGCACAGGCACAATGGCTACGCGCGTGAGAGATGTCAATGGTGATGGTGACACATTGGACAAAGTTTTGACTTATGGCAGCTCTGTGACCGAGACTAACCGTCCTGGTGTCACTTTCAAGGCCAACTACCGCATACAAAATCACAACATCAACTTAGGCTACTGGACAGAGCGCGCAGTTCACCGCCAAACGGGTCCCCGTGTGACATTTGACAATGCTGGCAATCCTTCCAACTTGTGGCTTGACCAGCCTTCAGCCTACTTATTGCGTGGCGATGGACTTGCCTACCAAGCACGTGATTGGAAGACAATCAGCACTGGCACTTCTTTCTTTGCACAAGATAGCATTTCTTTGATGCAAGACAAAATGTCCTTGCAAGTGGGCATTCGCAACTCTGAGATCGAGCGTGATTTCACGAACTATGCCAACGCAGGCACATTCGGTGTTGGACGTGCAGACTTGGATTATCAAATCAAGCGCACATACAGCAAAGTGTTGCCAAGCTTTGGCGCCAAGTACAACTTAGATGCTGAAAAATCTGTTTACTTCAACGTTGCAGAAAATTTCCGCGCACCTTCTAACTTTGTTCTTTCCAACTTGCTAACAGGTGGTACTGTTGTCAATGGCACTCTGACTGGTGCAACATTGCGCAACCCCGTAGTGGGTATTGAAACATCGACCAACTTTGATCTTGGCTATCGTTTGCAAAACAAGGACACCACCTTCTCAGGATCTGTGTTCTTGGTGAACTTCAAGGACCGTATTGCATCTGCTTGGGATCCAGTCAGCGCAACTTCGCTTGACTTCAACGTAGGCAATGTGACCATGAAAGGTGCTGAAGTTGAATTGGGTCAGAAGCTAAATCAGCACTTCGCTGTTTATGGTTCATTGACCTACACAGAAAGCTTGATGAAACAAGACTTGAAAGTTAGCACCACAGTGAGCGAACCCACTACTGGCAAACAAATGCCCGATACACCCAAAATCATGGCAGCCTTGGCTTTAAGCTACAAAAATGGCCCCTTGTTTGGTCAACTCACAGCCAAGCACACTGGCAAAGCATTCTCCACATTGCTCAATGATCAATCAATGGATGCCTATGCCTTGTGGAACTTAACTGTTGGCTACAAGTTACCTGAAACAGCATTCTTCAAGTCTCCTGAAGTTCGCTTCAACGTGGACAACTTGACCAACGCTGAGTACAAGCGCATCAGTTCACCCAGTGGCTCTAGCTTCACGACACGCGCATCGGCTTCAGGTCCAAGCTACAACATTGGCGCACCTCGCTTCACCAGCGTAACCCTGCGCTCAGACTTCTAAGGCTCCAAGCATGATGCTTTTATTGCACGATGCGTCGCTGTATCTGTTGTACGTTGCCTTAGGGCTGGCTGTTTTCTTGGCCATCGAACGAACTATTTTTTACACGCACGCCAGTGGGCAAATCAAAAGCCTTCTCAATGCATTGAAAACCAAGTCCCCATTGCCTACATTTAAAGAAGGTGATGTGGGCGAGGTGGTCACACATGCCTTTGCCAATGGCCTTCATCCCACAGCCTCCCAAAAGCTGTCGGATGATGTGGCTGAGCAAGCCTTTATACGGGTACAGCATCAATTGAACCAACACCTTTGGGTATTGGACACCATTGTGACTGCCGCACCTTTATTGGGCTTGCTTGGAACCATTCTGGGCATCTTTGACACATTCACCGCATTGGCCAGGTCCGGCATTTCAGACCCACAAGGTGTGAGTGCAGGCATTGGAACGGCTTTGCTGGCAACTGCCATTGGCATTGGTACAGCATTAATTTGCCTCATTGTTTACAACGCCTTCCTTGCTAAGGTAGAGCGACTTGGGGATCAAACAAAATTGGCATTGCTTCAAATGTCCAATCAAAACACTTGATGAGTCCTAAGGTGCCAGCTTGATCAATCAAATAATCGGCTTGTTCAAGGTTTTTTTAACTGGCACCTTGTGTCTTGCTTTACTGACTGGGTGTTCAATACAGCAGCAACTTCTTCATCGCGCAGGTGATTTGCTGTCTGTAGAAACCAGCTCAACAGACGATGACTTAGAGTTGTTGATGCACGCAAGTGCATACCAATTGAAACTGTCAGAGTCTTTGTTGGAAGAGATTCCTGATCACTTAAAACTCGCAGAATCTGTGACGCGAGGCTATACACAGTATGCATTCGTCTTTTTGATGGACGAAGCTGACCGCGTTGAATCTGAAAGCATTCAAAGAGCAAGCGTTCTGAGAGCCCGTGCTGCCAAAATGCTGACACGAGCGAAATCAGTGGGTCTTAAAAGCTTGTACCGAAAGTACCCAGATCTGAAAGATCATTTACAAGAAAAAATGGCCAAGAAGCCCATCAAGATTTCCAGGCAAGATGTAGGCTTGGTCTATTGGTCTATGGCGGCCTGGGCAGGTGCTATTTCCTTGTCTAAAGACTCACCCGATGTGGTTGCAGACTTGCCAGAGGTATTGCGCTTGGCAGAGTTAGCATGGCAATCACATCCCGAATTCGATCATGGTGCATTGGCCAGCATGATGGGCACCTTGGAACTTTCTAAGCCTGGTGGCAGACCTGATACTGCTGAAAAATATTTCAATCTTGGCATTGAATGGCGAGGCACCCAAGTATCACCATTGATTTCAAAAGCCGAAAACTGGGCGGTCACAACTCAAAACAAAGAAGCCTTTACGGTTCTTCTCAATCAAGCCATAGAGTTGGCACGCCCTCACAATGATTTAACTAACATGGTCATGCGGCGAAGAGCTCAATGGTTGCTCGACAGCGCAGACAACCTCTTCTAATTTCAAACTTCAAAATGTACGCTATCCACTTTCGAAGATCAGTCGCTCAACTCTTTGCTACCTTGGTCTTGTCAACTGCATTTCCTCTTTTATCTCATGCCGCCGATCCTCAATTGAAAATTGGCTCATTGGTACCTAAAAATTCGATGTACCACAGACAACTGATGGAAGTGGGCGAAGCTTGGAAAAAGAGCCAATCTGGATCACCCCGCTTCAATGTTTTCACCGATGGCAGCCAAGGTGGTGAAGCAGAAATGGTAAGGCGCATGCGCATTGGTCAACTGCAAGCGGCTTTGCTGTCGGTTGTAGGTTTGCGGGAAATTGAGCCATCAATCGCTGCACTTCAAAACTTGCCATTGGCATTTCGCTCATGGGAAGAATTGGACTATGTGCGCGAGAAGATGCGACCGGGCATGGAAAAAAAGGTTCGAGACAAGGGCTATGTGGTCTTGGCTTGGGGAGATGCAGGTTGGGTCCGCTTCTTTTCCAAACAAGCGGCTTTCAGTCCAGATGATTATAAAAAAATGAAATTTTTTGCTTGGGGCGCAGAAGCAGAGCAACAAGAGATCATGAAGAGCATGGGCTACACACCTGTACCGCTCGAACCTACCGATATTTTGCCGTCGATTCAAACCGGCATGATCAATGTAGTACCTTCAACGCCCTACTTCGCCTTGGCTACGCAAATCTACAACACTGCGCCCAATATGTTGGAAATCAATTGGGCGCCCATTGTGGGTGCATTTGTGATTTCTAAAAAATCATTCGATGACATGTCGCCAGAAACGCAAGCCGTTTTAAGAGCTTCTGCCGATAAGGCGGGCAGCGTCATTCGCAATCAAGCACGCAAGGAAGTCGAAGAAGCTGTAGACGCCATGAAGAAGCGAGGGCTGCAAGTCAACAAGCCGAATGCAGAACAAATGAAAGAATGGCGCGCATTGAGTGAAACCCTTTACCCCCGAATCAGAGGCAAAATGGTACCGGCTGATACATTCGATGAAGTTTTTTCACACCTCAAGACTTATCGCGCTTTAAAAGCTCCATGATCACAACTTTACGCGGTAAGAATCTCTTTCAAAACTGGGATGCCAGTGTTGCTGCACTCGCCCTTTTAGGGATGGTTTTGATACCCGTCATTGAAGTTTTGCTGCGGCCCATTCAAGGCAGTGGTATCGACAATGCACCAGTTTTGGTTCAACACTTGGGTCTGCTTTTTTCGTTGGCAGGTGCGGTTTATGCCGAAAGAACCGGCCACCTCACCAGCCTTGGCGCTTTATGGCGAGAAATTGAAAACCCGTTGGCCCAAAAACTGGCAAGAGCTTGGGTTTTTTTAGGTTCCACTTTAATCTGCGGCGTTTTGGCAAAAGCCAGTTATGAATTGGTCATGACTGAGGTTGGCACACAAAACACCATCGCCTACGGCTTACCAACTTGGCTCTTTTTGTCTGCCCTGCCCTTAGGTTTTGGCATTCTGGGTCTCAAATTTGGCCAAAAATGGAACGATCATTCGATCATTCAATGGGCAGGAACCCTTTTTGTCCTTGGTGTGTCTTGGCAGGCCAGTCAATGGCTGACTTCGTTGGCAATACCAACACTTTGGCTGAGTTTTTTGTTGTTTGTTTTTCTCGCTTTAGGCGGCCCTGTATTTTTGGTTTTGGGTGGATTGTCTTGGATTTTGTTTTCATCAGAAAATATTCCCATGGCCTCTCTGGCTTTGTCTCATTACCAAATTACGGTCAATCCAAGTTTGCCGGCTCTTCCCCTTTTTACGCTGGCTGGTCTCATATTTGCCAACACGCAAGCTGCGCTCAGACTCAGTCAATTGTTTAGCAGTCTCTTTGGTTCTGGGCAAAGGGGAAGTGTCCTAGCGGTTGCTTGTCTGTGCAGTTGTTTCACAGCATTAACCGGCGGAAGCGGCGTCACGATTCTGGCTTTGGGTGGATTGATGTTGCCACTTCTGCTTAAAGTAGGCTATCCAGAATCAAAAGGTATTGGCTTGATTACCAGCGCTAGCTCTTTGGGTGTTTTGTTAGCGCCATCGGTACCCCTCATCATGTACGCCATCATGGCGCGGGTACCTATTAACACCATGTTTGTAGCTGGACTTATACCGGCTGCTCTGATGGTTTTATCGCTTTTGATTTTTGGCGGTTTTTTGAGAACAAATCAAACTCCAAATAACGCTATCGATTTTTCAAATAATGCATCGTCAGCTGCTGCTGTTTCATTGAAAGATGCTGCATGGTCTGCAAAATGGGAAATAGTAGCCCCTTTGATAGCCATTGGTACCTTGATTTCAGGCATTGCAACACCGACTGAGGGGGCGGCAATCACAGTAGCCTATGCTTTGATCACACAAGGCTTCATTCATCGAGAACTGAATTTCTCAACACTCCAACATTGCCTGTATCAGTCAGCACAAATTATTGGCGGCATTTTGCTCATTATGGGTATGGCGCTTGGCCTCACCAACTATCTAATAGACGTTGGCATTCCAGACCTGGCATCAGATTGGGTGCAAGGCATAACGACCAACCCCTATGTGTTCCTGCTGGCACTGAATGTATTTCTATTCTTTGCAGGAGCATTGATGGAAATCTATGCCGCCATCATTGT
>CAXNGF010000022.1:0-14585 GCA_964201905.1 Limnohabitans sp.
CCAAATAACTGTGTTCTTATCCAGTTACTGTATTTTTAACCAGTCTTTTAAGAAATGCAAGCAAATAATCAAAAAATTGTTGTTTTAGGCACAGGGGGCACCATTGCAGGTGAGTCTGAATCAGCCGATGAAGGCCTGTCTTACAAGGCCGCGCAGCGTGGCATTGGTGAGTTGTTAAAGTCAGCAAGCAGCACCAACCTAGCCTGGCCTGAAGTCTTGGCAGCTTGCCAATTTGAGGCTGAACAAGTGGCTCAATTGGACAGCAAGGACATGGACTTTGAAACATGGGCGCGCTTGGCCAAGCGCTGTGATTACTGGTTAGCTCAAGAAGAAGTTGCAGCAATTGTGATCACTCATGGCACCGACACTCTTGAGGAGACGGCTTACTTTTTGTCTCAGGTGCTTAACCATTCAAAACCCATTGTCATAACTTGCGCCATGAGACCGGCTAATTTCAAAGATGCAGACGGCCCGCAAAACCTAAGGGACGCTTTGGTGTTTGCGGCGTCCACCAAGGGGTCAGGAGTCTGGTTGGTCGCTGCAGGCGAAATTCATCACAGCCAGTTCGTACAAAAAATACACCCCACTCGATTGAACGCTTTTGATTCAGGAGAAACGGGTTCTGCTGGAAAGATTCAAAACGACCAGGTTCAGTGGTTTGAAGCCTTCATCAAGCCTTTGCAAAACTCAAAATTGCACATTTCTCAGTTGCCGTTGCCTGCGCAATGGCCATGGGTGGAGATTGTCATGAACCATGTCAACGCAAGCTCTCAGCATGTGGATGCACTGGTCAATGCAGGCGTTCAGGGTTTGGTGGTTGCTGGAACAGGCAATGGCTCAATCAGTTCAAAAATGAAGGAAAGTTTAGTTAGGGCCCAAATTGAAAAGGTTCAGATTCGATTAAGCAGCCGATGTCATCAAGGTGCTGTCGTACCCACGAGTGGCCATGAGTTTGATGCGACGGGTGCTTTGAGTCCCGTTAAAACAAGAGTGGCCTTGTTGCTGGACATCATGTCTCAGCAGCAAAGCCACTAGCTTCAGATGAAGGCAAGCTTGCTGGGGTTTGAAGGCCTGAATGCGTTACTTGGTTGAGCCAAAAGCTTGCAGCGCTCGTTGGGTAATTTCTTCGACCGATCCCATGCCACTGATGGCTCGATATTGGGGTGCTGCTTGCGGTTCACGCTGCGCCCACTCTGAGTAGTAAGCTACAAGCGGCCGTGTTTGTTGGCTGTAGACATCTAAGCGTTTTTTCACGGTTTCTTCTTTGTCGTCTTCGCGCTGCACCAAGGGTTCACCGGTGACATCGTCTTTTCCGTCAGACTTTGGCGGATTGAATTTGACATGGTAAATGCGACCAGAAGCAGGGTGCGAACGGCGTCCACTCATGCGCTCAATGATGGCTTCGAAGGGCACATCAATTTCAAGAACATAGTCCAACTTCACGCCAGCGGCCTTCATGGCATCAGCCTGGGGAAGGGTGCGTGGAAAGCCGTCAAATAGGAATCCATTGGCACAATCAGATTGGGTAATGCGCTCTTTCACGAGGTTGATGATGAGGTCGTCGCTGACCAAACCACCTGATTCCATCACGGCCTTGGCTTGCAAGCCAAGTGGGGTGCCAGCTTTCACTGCAGCGCGCAACATATCGCCAGTGGAGATTTGCGGAATGGCATATTTTCCGCAAATGAATGCGGCCTGCGTTCCCTTACCAGCACCTGGTGCACCTAAAAGAATAAGTCTCATGAATGTCCCGAATAGTTATTGAATCTTTCGCCATGGTGTGAATGGCTCTGACTGGAGAATATCACGGGAAGCCTGTATTTTCCTGACGCCCCCCAGCCATGCTTTCAGGGCTTGAAAAGCGCTCTGACCCTTTCCAAATCTTCTGGCGTATCGACCCCGGGGCCAGGCGCTTCAGAGGTGACATGCACAGCTATTTTGTGGCCATGCCAGAGTGCCCGCAATTGCTCCAAGGCTTCACCCGTTTCAATGGGGGCTGGCGGCAAACTTGGAAAGCTTTGCAAAAACCCTACGCGGTAAGCGTAAATGCCAATGTGCCGCAGGGGCGCGGGTTGTGGCAGGCTTTGGATGCCTTTTGCAAAACCATCTCGCCACCAAGGAATGGGTGCGCGGCTGAAATAAAGCGCCAATTGCGCTTGGTCGAGAACCACTTTGACCACATTGGAGTTGGTGAATTCTGCAAGGTCGAGAATTTCGTGGGCAGCCGTGCTCATGCTGGCGATGGGGCGCTGAACGAGCAAATCGGCCACCTCATTGATGAGTTCAGGATTGATAAGGGGTTCATCGCCTTGAACATTGACAACCACATCTTGTGGGTCTAATCCCAAGAGCATGCTGGCCTGTGCAAGCCTGTCACTGCCACTTGGGTGGTCGATTTTGGTAAGCAAGGCGCGAACCCCATGAGCTTCGCAAGCTTCGATGATTTCTTGGCTGTCTGCAGCAACCACTACTTGGATGGCATGGGACTGTGCAGCACGTTGGGCAACACGAACCACCATAGGCAAACCATGGATATCCGCCAGGGGTTTATGAGGCAGTCTCGTGGATGCCAAGCGAGCAGGAACAATGACTGTAAAGGCTTGCGACATGTGCCAATTAAAGAGAGATCAGACGACGGGGGTGCGCGGTTTGAGTTGTTCTAACTCTTCGTCGCTAAGCGTGCGGGCTTCATTTTCCAGCAAGATGGGGATGCCATTGCGAATAGGGTATGAAAGCTTGGCACTGCGCGACCAGAGTTCTTGCAATTCGCGCTGCAAATCTAGGGGGCCCTTGGTAACAGGGCAAACCAACAGTTCGAGTAATTTTGTGTCCATGGCTCAATGATACCTGTGGCGGCTTTGAAATAGTTGATCGAAGGCCTGCCAAAATGCTTCTTCAGGTTCAAAAACCAAAGGCATTGCCAGCGCTTGAGGAAACCGCGTCCACAACTTAACAGCATCTTTTTCAGTACAAAGAAGAGGCAGTTCGGGATACAGTGGTTTCCAATTCAGAAAATTATCGTGGTCTGGCAGGGCTGTTGAATGGTGAATTTGAAATTGACCTTGTTTCAGCATGGCTAAAAAGGCTTCGGGTTTGGCAATGCCCGATACAACTTCAACAGGTTTAGATTGCAAATCTGCTGTTGAAATTCGCTCACCATTTGATGTCAAAGCAAACAAGCTGAGTTCACGCCGTGATTCAAATCCCTCAGCCATTGTTCTTTGGTGGGTGTGAAGAAGCAAGTCCACATGTCTGGGCCAAGGCTCTCTTAATGGGCCTGCTGGCAGCAAACGTGCGTTGCCCAAACCAGTTGCATCCATGACGCAAATTTCGACATCACGTTGAAGCGCAATGTGCTGCAGACCGTCGTCACAAACCAAAACATTGACAGAAACAAACTGATTGAGTAAGTGCCTTGCAGCCTCAACACGTTCTGCGCCGACCACCACTGGCACATGGCATTTTTGGAAAATCATAAGGGGTTCATCCCCCACTTCGCTGGCCAAGCTGTTTGCATTCACAATTTGAGGCTTTGCTTTTGCTCTGCCATAACCGCGAGACACCACACCCACTTGAAAGCCCTGGGAGACAAGACGCTGAACAATGGCCATGGTGAGCGGTGTTTTACCGCCACCACCTGCCACAACATTGCCAACCACAATGACAGTGGCATTGACGCGATGCTGCTTGACCCATCTCAAGCTGATTGCTCGTTGCCTGATGAACCATACAATTTTGTAAATGGCTTCAAATGGCCAAAGCAAATAGGTGATGGCATTGCGGTTGTGCCAATAACGAGGAAGTTTTTGCAAGCAATGGAACATGATGGGATGTTTATGGCTTGTTGGCTTGCGCTGAATTCTGAGTTGCAAATGCAATTTTAGAAACACCATTCATTCGTGCCGCTTCCAACACATTGACCACAGCTTGGTGACTTGCTGAAGCATCGGCTTTGATAAGAAGTGCCGCTTCAGATTTGCGCATGCCAGTCAATGCCATGCTGAGGTCTTGCAAGCCTCGCCCTTCAATTTTGAGGCCATTGACGGCATAGCTGCCTTGCGAATTCACAAGCACCACCCAAGGCAATGTCGCGTCTGACGGGTCTTGGGCTGCCGCTGATGGCAAGCTCACATTCATCTCATTGAACCTGGACCACGTGGTGGTAAGCATTAAAAAAATGACAACAACCAACAGCACATCAATGAAAGGAATCAAATTGATATCGGGTTCAATGGCTGTGTTCTTTTTAAATTTCAAGATGAGCTCATTTCAAATTTTTATTCACGCATGTCCGACAAATGTCTGGCAAACCGTTCGGAAGCCCATTCCATTTGCAACACCAAACGGTCAACTTTGGACTTGAAGAATCGCCAGGCCATGAGGCAAGGAATTGCAACCATGAGTCCAAAAGCCGTGTTGTAAAGCGCTATTGAAATACCATGCGCCAGTTCTGCAGGTTGTTGTTGACCCGGTGTTTGCAATCCAAACAGCTCTATCATGCCAACCACGGTGCCTAACAAACCCAATAAGGGTGAAGCTGAAGCCAATGTGGCCAAGGCGTTCAGGTAGCGCTCTAAACCTTGGGCAGCCATGCGTCCTTCCATTTCCATGCTTTCACGAACATCTTGGTGCTTGGCATGGGGCTTCAAAGCAAGTGTTTGCAAACCGCTTGCAAAAATAGGCCCAACGGCACCCATTTGAGCAATCTCTTGAATGGCGGTTTGGCTAGGAAACCCCTTTTGGGTACTCAGTATGGCACTGTGCAACGCGTTCTCGGGCAAAACCTTCGAGGTTTGCAAGGCATAAAAGCGTTCCAAAATGATGGCGAGCGCAAAGATAGAGCAGGCAATGAGAGGCCAAATGGGCCATCCTGCAGCTTGTATGATGCTGATCAAAATCAAACTTTCTACTTATGGATTCACTTTTGATTATGGCTGATCGATTTGTTCTTCATTTCTGTGGATAACTTTGTGAAGAACATGGCAGATGCAGGCTTGTAAACCGCATGAATGCTGGGCTTTATTCCGATGCCCATTTTTTAGACAGTAAAATTTTTAGTTAAATCAATGGCTTACGTCGCACGATGCCCTTTGAACTGTGCATTTGGCTTGCAACACAAGTTAGTTGCAAGCTGTGGATTGATTCGCCATGAATAAACAAGCTTTTGCAGTCGAAATGGCCTTGAATGCCGCAAAAAATAAGGTTTTCCAATGACTCGACCAGATTCTGAGCCGCGTGTTTGGTCAGTTGGTGCACTGTGCCTTGCAATTGCTGACACCTTGAATGCGAGGTTCAACCCTGTTGCGGTCAAGGGCGAGATTTCTGGCTTTTCGAGGGCAGCCAGCGGTCATTGTTATTTCAATCTCAAAGACGAGAGCGGGCAAATCCGCTGTGCGATGTTCAAAAGAGCCGCCAGTGCTTTAGGTTTTATGCCCAAAGATGGCGAAATGGTGGAGCTCAGAGGCAAGTTGGGCGTCTATGAGGCGCGGGGCGATTTGCAATTGGTTGTCGAAACCATGCAAAGAGCGGGTCAAGGTGATTTGTTCGCTCAGTTTCTAAAACTCAAAGCCAAGTTGGAGGAAGAGGGGCTGTTTGAAGCTTCGCGCAAAAGAGTCATTCCTGCTCAACCGCGAGCCATTGGTGTCATTACCTCACTGGGCGCTGCAGCATTACATGACGTGGTGAGCGCTTTGCAAAGACGTGTACCGCACATTCCAGTTATTGTGGCGCCGTCCGCGGTTCAAGGTTTGAATGCACCCCAAGAGTTGCTGCAAAGCTTGAAAAAGCTGGTCAGTTGGCAGAGCGAATTGCCCAAAGCTTCCACAATTTTAAAGACACAAGCGGTCGTCATTGATGTCATATTGATGGTGCGCGGCGGCGGCTCTATGGAAGATTTATGGGCCTTCAATGATGAAGCCTTGGTCAGGGCCGTTGCTTCTTGTCCCATTCCCATCATTTCTGGCGTAGGCCACGAAACCGACTTTACTTTGACAGATTTTGTAGCCGACTTGCGGGCGCCAACACCGACTGCCGCTGCTGAGTTGGTTGCCATGGAGGGTGCGTTGCTAGCGGCCAATTGCGTCCGAATGCAACTCGCACTTTCTGATGCACTGACCACCAGACTAGACCGGATGAGCCAAAGACTAGATTGGGTTGCCAACCGACTGGGTCGTCCTTCAACCCGATTGAAGGACCAAAACACGCATTTGATGCGCTTAAGCCAATCACTTCAGTATGGTTTGAAATCGCAAATGCAAGCTCAAAAACAAATGCTTTCTAGGCATTCTGAAAATTTGCCAAAGCTTCTGCAACAAAACTTTCAATTGTGCAACCAGCAAATTTTGAACATGAGTACCCGATTGGGCTTGCTTGATCCGCACTTGGTTTTGGAACGAGGTTATGCCTGGTTAACCGATGATGCAGGTCGTGCCCTGACGCATGCCAGTGACTTTAAATCGAACCAGGCCGTGACAGCTAGCCTGGCAGATGGCCAAGTTAACTTGCAAGTGAAATAGCGCTTTAGGTGAAAGAACTCATGTCAACCCCAGACAAGCTGTGCCTTTTGCAGGGCGTTCACAGAAAATAAGTGGCGATCGACCTACAATAGCTGATTGAATTTTTATTGCACTTTAACGAGGAACACATGGAACACACTCTGCCAGCATTGCCTTATGCCATTGACGCATTGGCACCCAACTACAGCCAAGAAACTCTGGAATTTCACCATGGCAAGCACCACAATGCTTACGTTGTGAATTTGAACAATCTACAAAAGGGCACTGAGTTCGAATCAATGTCTTTGGAAGAAATCATCAAGAAATCCAGCGGTGGCATTTATAACAATTCTGCTCAAATTTGGAATCACACCTTCTTTTGGAATTGTATGAAGCCAAATGGTGGTGGCGAGCCCACAGGTGCTCTGGCTGCAGCCATTAATGCCAAATTTGGCTCCTATGCCGCATTCAAAGAAGCCTTTGTGAAAAGCGCTGTTGGCAACTTTGGTTCCGGATGGACTTGGCTGGTTAAAAAGGCTGACGGCAGCGTTGACATCGTCAACATGGGCGCTGCAGGAACGCCCCTTACAACGGCCGACAAAGCCCTCTTGACAGTCGACGTTTGGGAACACGCCTACTACATTGACTACCGCAATATGCGTCCCAAGTTTGTTGAAACTTATCTGGACAAATTGGTCAATTGGTCTTTTGCAGAAGCCAATTTTGCTTAATTGAATTTGCTTTGGAGTCTGTTCATTCAGATTCCATTGAACACCCCCAAAAAAGCCCAGTGCATTGCTCTGGGCTTTTCTGTTGAAAATTCAACATTATCGAATCATCATGCCGCCGTCAGCCACAATGGTTTGGCCGGTAATGTACTTACCCGCTGCACTGGCCAAGAGAACCGCTATACCGCCAATGTCATCGGGCTCCCCAATTCGGCGCAGGGGTGTTTCATTTTCAACCATGCCAGCCTTGACAGGGTCGTCGGTGAGGGCCTTGGCAAAGGCGGTTCGGATGAGGCCAGGCGCAATGCAATTGACGCGGATATTGTCTGGCCCCCATTCCACCGCCAAGTTGCGAGCCAGTTGCATGTCGGCGGCTTTGGAAATGTTGTAAGCGCCAATGACAGATGAGCCGTGCAAACCTCCCACCGATGAGACCAACACAATGGCGCCATCCTGTTTGGCTTTCATGTCCGGATAGACCATGGTGCAAAGCCACGAGCTAGACAGAACGTTGTTGTGCATGACCTTGTTGAAAATTTCATCGCTCATGCCCGTGGTGGGGCCAGAGTAGGGGTTGCTAGCGGCGTTGCATACCAAAATATCAATGGGGCCCCAAGCATCGCGGGTTTTTTGCACCAAGTTCTGCAACTGTTCTTTGATGGCAATGCTGGCGCTGATGGCCATGGCCGTGCCGCCTTCAGCTTGAATTTCTTCGGCCACGGCCTCACAAGCATCTTGCTTTCGACTAGAAATCACGACCTTGGCGCCGGCTCGAGCCAATTGAAAGGCGATGGATCGGCCTATGCCCCGACTTGCGCCTGTGACAATGGCCACTTTGTTGTGTAAGTTGAAAAGCTTCATGGGTCTCCTTCTTTTATTGGCGTGATTTAAAAAAAGTAGTTTGCATGCAAGATTCAATTTGAACTGTCGTGCGTGTGTCAGCGAGAATAGGGCATGGATCGAATTCAAACCGTTGTTTTGGGTGCCGGCGTGGTGGGCTTGGCCGTGGCACGTCAGTTGGCCCTTGAAGGCCGAGAGGTACTGCTATTGGAGTCGGCAGATGCCTTTGGAACTGGCACCAGTTCACGCAACAGTGAAGTGATTCACGCAGGCATTTATTACCCCGAGGGATCCTTGAAAGCAAAGCTTTGCGTACAAGGCCGAAAATTGCTGTATGCCGATTGCCAAGAACGCCACATTCCCCACAAACAATGCGGTAAATTGATCGTGGCCACTTCGGCATCCCAAGTTTCTCAATTGGCGGCTATTCAAGCCAAGGCCGATGCGAATGGCGTTTTGGGTGCCGATCAATTGAGCTTGCTGTCTGCGGCCAAAGCGCAGGCAATGGAGCCGGCCTTGCAATGTGAGGCTGCACTGTGGTCCCCCGGCACTGGCATTGTTGACAGCCATGCCCTGATGTTGAGTTACTTGGGAGATTTTGAAAATGCAGGCGGCATATTGGTCCTCAATTCTCAATTTTTATCGGCCCAAGTTTTGCACGAGGCAGGGCACACTCAGTTCATCGTTCGAACTGCGGATGGAACGGAACTTTTAGCCGAACAGGTCATCAATTCAACTGGCCTAGACGCCCCCAAGCTTGCCCGACAGTTTGCGGGTTCAAATTTGGCGCAACTGCCGCGTGCTTATTACGCCAAGGGCAACTACTTCAGCCTTATGGGGCGATCGCCGTTTTCAAGCTTGATTTATCCTGTGCCAGAAGCTGCAGGTCTGGGTGTGCACTTAACCTTGGACATGGCAGGTCAAGCCAAGTTTGGGCCTGACGTTGAGTGGGTTGAATCGCCGGTTGATTTGAGTGTCAACCCAAGTCGAGGAGATGCTTTTTATGCCGAGGTTCGCAAATATTGGCCTGGCTTAAAAGATGGTGCTCTAATTCCCTCTTATGCCGGAATTCGGCCCAAGATCAATGCATCGCATGAGAAGGCCGCCGACTTTTGCATCATGGGACCTGAGTCTCATGGCGTAACGGGTTTGGTTCACTTGCTGGGCATTGAATCACCGGGACTGACCAGTTCCTTGGCTATTGCCAATGAAGTTTCGCGGGCCTTGAAACACTGAGTTTCATCAACCCTCAATTTTGAGAGATCTGCTTGAGTGCCTTGGCCACTTCATGGACCAAAGCGGGTCCTTTGTAAATGAGGCCGGTGTAGATTTGCACCACATCAGCCCCAGCCTCAATTTTGCTGACTGCATCGTAGCCACTGAGAATCCCACCCACGCCAATGATGGGAAACTGTGGACCTAGGTGCTGACGCAGCAATCGAATAACACGGTTGCTACCCGCCAAAACGGGCGAGCCCGATAAGCCACCGGCTTCGTCGCAGTGCTGCATGCCTTTCACAGCGTCTCTAGACAAAGTGGTGTTGGTTGCAATCACGCCATCTATTTGGTGTTTGACAAGACTTTGGGCAATGATGGCCACCTGATCATCGTCCAAATCGGGTGCTATTTTGAGAAACACTGGCACGCGCTTTTGGAAGGTGTCTGCCAATGCTTTTTTGCGCTCGTTCAAGGCAGACAAAAGATGGTCAAGCGCTTCGTCTGTTTGCAAAGAGCGTAAATTTTTGGTGTTGGGACTGGAGATGTTGACTGTCACATAGTCGGCATGCTCATACACACCACTCAAACCAATGAGGTAGTCATCAGTAGCCCGCTCGATGGGTGTGATGGCATTCTTGCCAATGTTCAAGCCCAGCAATCGACCTTGACTTCTGAACTTTGATTTCTTCACATTGGCCACGAACGCATTGAGTCCCTGGTTGTTAAAGCCCAAGCGGTTGATCAAAGCCTTGGCGCCTGACAGTCTGAACATGCGGGGCTTGTCGTTGCCTGGTTGCGGTAGAGGCGTGACGGTGCCCACCTCTACAAAACCAAATCCCATGGCACCTAAACCATCAATGCAGCGTGCATTTTTATCAAGCCCTGCTGCCATGCCCACGCGATTGGGAAAATTGAGGCCGGCCAATTGGACGGGGTCAGCAATCCAGGGCTGCCGGTAGGCCCGGTCCAGAAATGTATTTTGAGTCTGTGCCAACTGATTCAATGTGAGATCGTGGGCCGTCTCAGGATCTAAGTTGAATAAAAAGGGGCGCGCCAGTGGGTAAAGGTTCAGGGACATTGGATAATATCTTTCAATCCAAGTATTGTCTCAAATAAACCCTATGAATCAAGACGAACTCAAAGCCCTCGTTGGCCAGGCCGCGCTTCAATATGTGGTGCCAGGCCAAATAGTGGGCGTTGGCACAGGCTCTACGGTGAATAAATTCATCGAGGCATTGGCGACGATGAAAGATCAGATTAAAGGTGCCGTGTCCAGTTCCGAAGCATCCACTGAGCGCTTAAAGGCCTTGAGCATTCCTGTTTTTGACAGCAATGAGGTGGCCGAGTTGGCTGTGTACATTGATGGCGCAGATGAAATCAATGGCCAGGGTCATATGGTTAAGGGAGGCGGCGCGGCGCTTACGCGTGAAAAGATTGTGGCTGCGCAGTCCAAGTTATTTGTGTGCATCGCCGATGAATCCAAATTGGTTTCAGTATTGGGCGCTTTTCCTGTGCCTGTTGAAGTCATTCCCATGTCCAGCGCTCGCATCATGGCGCAGTTTGCAAACATGGGGGGGCAAGCCCAATTGCGCATGAAGGACGGGCATGCATTGGTCACTGACAATGGTCAACACATCATTGATGTGAAGGGCCTGCAAATCAATGATCCTGTGGCTTTTGAAGCCGAAGTAAGCCAATGGCCCGGCGTTGTCACTGTAGGCGTTTTTGCTTACCAAAAAGCGCAAGTGTGTTTGCTGGGCACCTCAGCGGGTGTGAAGACGCTGAAGTTTTAAGCACTCAATTGGCTGACATGCCCTGATGCCTGAGCAAAGCATTGATGGTGGGTTCGCGCCCTCTGAATGCAATGAACGACTCCAAGGCTGGACGGCTACCCCCGGCCTCCAATATGGCCTGCCTGTAGCGCTGGCCAGTTTCCAGACTGGGTGAGCCATCTGGTTGGGCTGTCTCCTCAAACGCAGCGTAGGCATCGGCGGACAAAACTTCAGCCCACTTGTAGCTGTAGTAGCCCGCAGCATAGCCGCCTGCAAAGATGTGGCTGAAGGTGTGTGCCATTCGGTTGAACGCAGGGGGCTGAATAACGGCAACCTCTGCTCGAACTTTGTTCAATACTGACATGAAATCGTCTGCCGGATTGTGCTCACTGTGGAGCAACATGTCGAGCAAAGCAAACTCAATTTGACGCAGTGTTTGCAAGCCGCTTTGGAAGTTTTTAGCGGCCACCATTTTCTCAAACAATTCACGAGGCAAGGGGGCGCCTGTTGTGACGTGAGAGGTCATGTGCTTCAACACAGACCACTCCCAACAAAAGTTTTCCATGAATTGGCTAGGTAATTCGACGGCATCCCATTCAACGCCACTGATGCCCGACACATCGTGCTCATTCACTTGTGTGAGCATGTGATGCAGGCCATGTCCAAATTCGTGGAACAAGGTAATGACATCGTCGTGCGTTAGCAAGGCGGGGTTGCCATCAACGCCTTCCGCAAAATTGCAGACCAAATGGGCCACTGGGGTTTGCAATTGACCATTGTCTGGCCTTAACCAACGTGCGCGAACACCGTCCATCCAAGCGCCACCGCGTTTGCCTGCACGTGCGGGTTGGTCAAGGTAGAACTGACCCACCAACTGGCCATTTCTTTCGATGCGATAGAAACTGACAGCGGGGTGCCAGACAGGCGCTTGATCTGCTTGAATGCTGACTTCAAACAAAGTCTCAATGATCTTGAACAGGCCTTGCAGAACTTTGGGCGCTGTGAAATATTGCTTCACTTCTTGTTCGCTGAAGCTGTATCGGGCTTCCTTCAATTTTTCACCAATGTAGGACCAATCCCAAGCTTGTGGATCTTGCAAATTCAAATGCTCACCTGCAAATTGCCGCATGTCTGCCAAGTCTTTTTCTGCATAGGGGCGAGCCCGTTGAGCCAAATCGCGAAGAAAAGAAATAACTTTGGCAGGAGAGTCGGCCATCTTGGTGGCGACCGAAACTTCTGCATAGTTGTGAAATCCCAATAATTGGGCTTCTTCTTGGCGAAGTTGCAAAATTTCTTGGATCAGTAAAGTGTTGTCTAGACTTGCAAATTCTGAATCTGTTTGGTCGGAAGCGCGAGTGACATGGGCTCGGTAAAGTTTGTGCCTTAAATCGCTGCTGTTGGCAAACTGCATAACAGGCAGGTAGCACGGCATTTTCAAAGTGAGTTTGTAGCCAGCTTTGTTGTCTTTCTCGGCAGCTGCACGCGCAGTTTGAATGACATCATCTGGAACGCCTGCTAATTCTGCCTCGGTGACAAAAATTGAAAACCGATCAGTCGCATCCAAAGCGTTCTCACTGAATTTTTGACTCAATTCCGCCATCCGTTCTTGAATGGCTGCATAGCGTGTTTTGTCATTGCCTTGAAGATCAGCGCCGCCGAGTACAAAATTGCGAAGTGCATTTTTCAAGGCTTGCTTTTGAGCAGCGTCGAGTTGGGCGGAATCGACGGCTTTGTATTTGGAGTAAAGCTTTTCGTCTGCGCCCAGTCTTGTCCAGAACTCTGTAACCTTTGGCAGCGCATCGTTGTAAGCCGCTCGAAGCTCAGGGGTGTCTGCCACATTGTTCAAATGACTGACTGCGCCCCACGAAAAACTTAATTGGTCCGTGTGGACATCTAGCGCTTTGGCAATGGCATGCCAGTCCGAGGGGAAATCCGAATCTGTGACAAGCGCTAGAGCTTTAGAGGCTGACATCAAAAGCTCGTCGGTGGCCAAATTGACATGCTCAGGCTTGATCTGATCGAACAAGGGCAGATTGGCAGTTTGAAGCAAGGGGTTGTGCATGGGATGTGTCCTAACTTGACGAACTTTTAAAATTCAAAAAAAGAAAATGTCGATTGATTAAATGCGCTCGGCGGCTTCTAGTGTATTGACCAGCAACATGGTGATGGTCATGGGACCAACACCACCGGGCACAGGTGAAATGTAGCCAGCTACTTGCTCAACACCTGCAAAATCTACATCACCGCAAAGCTTGCCTTCTTCGTTGCGATTCATGCCAACATCTAGCACCACGGCACCGGGTTTCACCATGTCGGCAGTGATGACGTTGCGCTTGCCAACGGCCGCCACAATCACATCGGCTTGAAGTGTCAGAGCTTTCAAATCACGGGTGGCACTGTGGCAGATGGTGACAGTGGCATTTTTTTGTAAAAGCATCAAGGCCATGGGCTTGCCAACAATGTTGCTGCGTCCTATGACGACGGCATGCTTGCCTTTGAGGTCATACTCAATGCTTTCAAGCATTTTCATGCAGCCATAGGGGGTGCATGGCCAAAAGCCTGGCATTCCGGTCATCAAAGCGCCTGCGCTTGCGATGTGAAAACCATCGACATCTTTGGTGGGCGCGATGGCTTCAATTACTTTTTGTGCATCAATGTGTTTTGGTAAGGGCAATTGAACCAAGATGCCGTGAATGCTTTTGTCGTGATTGAGGGCGTCTATTCGATCCAGCAAGTCCGATTCTGAGAGGGAGTCTGGATGTTTTTCTAGGATGGAGTGAAGGCCACTGTCTTGGCAGGCCTTGACCTTGTTGCGAACATAGACTTGGCTGGCGGGGTTGTCGCCAACCAAAATAACGGCCAATCCAGGTGTGATGCCTCTGGCTTTCAGCGCAGCGGTTCGCAGTTTGACATCTGCGCGCAATTTCTGGGAGAGGGCATTGCCGTCAATACTTTGGGCTGTCATGGGATGCTGGTTTTCAGTGTTGGGTAAAAAAAACTTCAAGTAAAAACGCCCGCGAGTTTGAATATCACGGGCGTTTAGACGGGTCTGCTAGAGGCGGATTTGTCTTTAGCCCTTTGGAGCGTTTTGTCCCAAAGCAATTTTGAGCAGGTCTGCAACCGTATTGGCGTTGAGCTTTTCCATGATGTTGGCGCGGTGAGCTTCAACTGTTTTGATGCTGATGCCCAGATCATCGGCAATCTGTTTGTTCAAGCGCCCGGCCACAATGCGCTCGAGCACTTGAGCTTCACGGCCAGTCAATTTGGCAAGCAAGGCGTCGCGGTTGGCGGCATTTTGGTGATCTGAAAAAGACTCGCGAGCGCTGTCAAGCATGCGTTCGACCAGACTGACCAAATCAGCTTCCTTGAATGGTTTCTGGATAAAGTCCATGGCCCCTTTTTTCATGGTGTCAACGGCCATGGGCACATCGCCGTGACCCGTGATGAAGACAATGGGCAAGGGAGAGCGACGCTCGACCAATTTGTCTTGCAGCTCTAGTCCGGTCATGCCGCCCATGCGTATGTCGACGATC
>CAXNGF010000023.1:0-13890 GCA_964201905.1 Limnohabitans sp.
CGCACTACACGTTGACGGGCCACGCCTTTGACTCCGGCACGATCTTGTGCAACAAAGAGTGGTTTGACAAACTCAACGCCAAGCAAAAGAGTGCTGTTCAAAATGGCTGGAACACGCACGACCAAGCCGCTGCCACGCGCGCCGGAAACGAGCAATTTTTGACCACGGCCGCAAGCAAAGGCCTGAGCATCTACCGGCCCACGCCTTCTGAGATGGCACAGTGGCAAGCAGCAGGCAAAAAAGCCAGTGAAGAGATCTTGAGTGGTTTGGGGGCCGATGCGAAAAAGATCTACGACGATCTGGCCAAAGACATCGCTGCAACCAAATGAACCTGGCTTGAATAGGCCCCACCATGAACACAGCACAAATCACACTGCGGTTGATGCTGCGATTTGAGCAAGCTTGCACATCTCTGGCATTTTTGGTCATGGTTTTGGTTTTGGGCTGGGACATTTTGAATCGTGAAGCACTTGGCAGTGGCAAAATTTGGGCCACGCCCATTGCCATTTATGCAAATGTGTTTTTATCTTTCATCGGCATCGGTATTGCTTCGGCTGCAGGCTCGCACCTGCGGCCCAAGTTCTTTGACAACTTGGTGCCTGCGCCGCTCCATGCTTTTTGGGATCGATTGACTGACATCGGGTTTGCTCTATTTTGTGCTGGCGCATCAGTTCTGTGCTGGCAAATGATGCAAGAGAGCATTGCGTTGCAAGAAACCGACCCTGTTTTGCAGTGGCAAATTTGGCCTTTTCAGCTGTTCATGATGCTGGCTTTTGTGCTGGCTGTTTTTCGTCATTGGATGTACTGCATTTGGCCTGCCCTGCGCCCTGCGCCGGCGCAAGGCGAGAATGATGCGCCAACGCAAGCTCAAGTTCAAGCCTTCGCCAACCCAAGCGACGGCAACCCTGGCAAACCCGCAACTGACGCCACCCGATGAGTTCGATCTGGCCCCTGGTGGGACTTGCCGTGATAGTTCCCATGCTGCTGTGGCTGCGGCAAAACATGATCGTCGTGTTGGGCCTGTCGTCAGCTTGGCTTTACTACTTCTACAGCAATGGCGCCATTGGCTACACAGCCATTGATGCTTGGCAAATTGCACGCAATGAGAATTTTCTAGCCATCCCCTTGTACGTTCTGGCAGGCAACGTGATGGCCAATGGCAGCATTGCATCTCGACTGGTGCGCGTGATGGCTGCGCTGACAGCGCCAATCCCTGGCGGTTTGGCTTTGGCTGCGGTTTTATCGTGTTCGCTTTTTGCGGCCATTTCTGGCTCCTCAACAGTCACGATGCTGGCTGTCGGTGGTGTGCTTTATCCAGCCATGGTGAAGGCGGGCTACGACCATCGATTCTCTTTGGGTTTGCTCTGCGCTGCCGGCACTTTGGGCATCATCATCCCACCGTCAATCCCTATGATTTTGTACGGCATCATGACCGGCGTCTCCATCACCGACTTGTTCAAAGCCGGGGTGCTTCCAGGATTGTTTTTGGCTTTTCTACTCGGCGTCTATGCGGTCTATAAAAACCGCCATTTGCGGCAATCTGCGGCATGGGATAGGGCAGAAATACTCGCCTCGCTTTGGAGTGGCGTGTTCGCCATGATGGTGCCCGTGATCATCATTGGTGGCATCTACAGCGGCTATTTCACCGCCACCGAGTCGGCTGTGGTGGCTCTTTTTTATGCGGTTTTTATTGACATGTTAGTGCATCGCCAATTGACACTGGCCAAGCTTTTCCAGATATCTCAAGACACCATTAAAATGTCTGGGGCTCTCTTCCCCATGTTAATCATGGCCGTGAGCATCAATGTTTTTCTGGGTGAAAAGCATGTGCCGGAAATGGCGGCGCAATGGATGGCCAGCCAAGTCAGCAGCAAGATCGGCTTTTTAATTGCCGTCAATGTGCTGCTGCTGGTAGCAGGCTGCTTGATTGACATTGGCTCTGCCATTTTGATCTTGGCGCCACTGCTTGCCCCCATGGCCAGCGCCATGGGAATGGATCCGATTCACTTTGCCATGATCATGTTGGTTAATTTGGAAATTGGCTACCTCACCCCTCCCATGGGGCTGAATTTGATCGTGGCCTCTGTGGCGTTCAAAACCTCGTTTGCTGAATGCTGCAAGGCTGTTGTTCCATTCATTGTTTTGCTCGGGGTCGGGTTGATGGCGGTCATCTTGTGGCCAGGCCTTTCTACCGCTTTGTTGAAATGACAGATTGCATTGAGCTGCGCTCTTGCCAAGTTGAGGGCTTGCGCATTCAGTACCGTGAAATCAACTCGCCATCGACCGACAGCACATTGACCGCCGCTCGCAAGCCCATTGTGGTTTTGCTTCACCCCTCTCCTCGCAGCTCGCTCATGTTCGAGCCCTGGATGAAACTGCTGGCGCCATGGTTTCATGTGCTCGCCATGGACACACCCGGCTACGGAGGCTCCGATAGCCTGCCCCAGCAACCGACCAGTTTGTCTGACTACTTGCCGGCCCTGAACGCCTGCTTGCAAAAAACCATTGGCGCACCCTGCCTCTTGTATGGGTCAGCCACCGGCGCCCAATTGGCCATCGCCTATGCCCACCGATACCCCGATCAAATTGCGCATTTATTTTTAGACAATGCGGCTCACTTGGATGACCATGAACGTCAACACTTGCTCGCGCATTACTTTCCAGATTTGACCCCAAATGACAATCGCGATCATTTGAAAGTAGCATGGCAGATGGCTCGTGGCATGCTCACTCACTTTCCGTGGTTTGAAAATACCCCAAGCCACCGCATCAGTCCACGTGAGCCCAGTGCGGCAGAAATTCACGCCGTCATGATGGAGTTTTTATCCGCAGGGCCCTCGTACAGCGCAGCCTACCGCGCCGCGATGGCGCATGAAAAAGTTGAACACGTGATGTCCCTCAAAGTTCCAACGACAGTGTTTCGATGGGAAGGCTCTGTGCTTCTCAAGTACATCGACAAGTTGTTAAGTTTTCAATTGCCAGACCACATCCAAACGGTCAATACCCCCATTGACATGAATGAACGCTATCGCATCATGACCGATCACTTGCAACAGTGCGCCTTGCGCACCCCGCCGTGACACAGTCACCCTGTCAATCTGAACAACTGCCTTGAGCAAAGCCCCATGCAAATTCAACAAATCATCCTCACACACACACCTCAAGGCGTTCCCGTATTGAGTGACTTTGCCTTGGGCCATGCCCACCTGCCCGGCCCTCAATCGGGCGAAGTTTTGGTTCGTGTTTACGCCCTCTCGATGGACCCTTATCTGCGCAGTGCGATGGCAGGCAAACACCTGAGCGCCTCCATCCACCCAGGCGACTTGGTCCGCGGTGAAGGCCTGGTGGAGGTGATCGAGTCACATGACTTGCGCATGGTTGTAGGAGAAAAGTGGGTCGCTCCGTGCGGCTGGAGAACCCATGCGGTATTGGACGCTCAATCGATCCCGCAGTGCCGCCGGGTGGACCCTCAAATTAACCCAATCTCTCTGACGCTGGGCGGCCTGGGCATGCCAGGTTTGACAGCATGGGCTGGATTTAACATCCTAAGCCAGGCTCAACCCCATCAAACCTGGGTGGTCTCAGCTGCCAGCGGCGCAGTTGGCGCCACTGTGGGTCAACTTGCTCGCATTGCAGGTTGCCGTGTGATCGGGATTGCCGGCGGCTCCGAAAAATGTGAGTGGGTCACACGAATTGCCGGTTTCAACGACTGCATTGATTACAAAAATACGCCGTTGACAAGTGCCTTGAAGCAACTGTGCCCCAAGGGGATCGATGTATATTTTGACAACGTTGGCGGTGAAGTACTGCATGCGGCCATTGAAAATTTAGCGCTTCATGCACGCGTCATTCTGTGCGGCTTGATGTCGCAATACAACGGCGCGAGCCCCTCGCAATTGAACGCAGGCTCACTGATTCGTGCACGTGCCACCGTTCGCGGCTTGGTGGTGTATGACCATTGGCAGCACATGCAGCAAATGACTAAAGAGTTGGGCGCCTATTACCGAGCAGGCCAACTTCATTTTCGTGAAGAAATCCAGCATGGATTAAATCAAGTTCCTGCTGCTTTTTGTCGCTTGATGCGCGGAGAAAATCAAGGCAAGTCGGTCGTTCTTCTAGACAACTGAGACGTCCTAACTGCCCAACTCAAGCTGGGTTTCGCGCAATCAACTGTTTGGCAATGATGGTTCGCAGCACTTCGTTGGTGCCCTCTCCAATGCACATCAGCATGGCGTCGCGGTAGTAGCGCTCGATTTCATATTCGGTGCTGTAGCTGTAGCCGCCAAAAATTCGCATTGCCTCATTGGCGCAAAACACGCCGGCTTCTGAGCCAAAATACTTGGCCATCGCGGCCTCTAAATCACAACGTTCGCCCGCATCGTATTTGAGCGCTGCTTGTTCGATCAGCAACTTGGCGGCCGCCACCTGTGTGGCCATCTCAGCCAACTTCAGCTGAATGGCCTGGTGCTCGCAAATGGGCTTGCCAAAAGTGCTGCGCTCTTGCGCGTAGCGCAGCGCCAACTCTAATGCCCCTTGAGCAATGCCACAGCCTCGCGCGGCCACGTTGATGCGCCCCAACTCCAAGCCCCCAGCAATTTGTGCAAAGCCTTTGCCCTCCTCACCGCCCAGCAAGTTTTCAGCCGGTACGCGGTAGTTGTCAAAAGTCAGCTCACAGGTGTCAATGGCTTTGTAGCCAAGTTTCTCCATCTTCTTGGCAACGATGAAGCCTTCCGCCTTTTCAGCAATGAACAAACTCATGCCTTTGTGGCGCGGCTGTGCTTGCGGGTCTGTTTTGACCAGCAGCAGCAAGCCGTCGCCTTGTCCGCTGTTGGTGATCCACGTCTTCGCACCGTTGACGACGTAATGATCGCCATCGCGTTGCGCTTGGGTGCGAATGGCCTGCAGGTCGGTTCCTGCGTTGGGCTCTGTCAAACCAATGCCGCCGCGAAACTCTCCTCGGGCCATGCGCGGCAGGTATTCGTTTTTTTGTTTGTCAGTTCCAAAGCGTTCTATGGCTGTGGCCATGATCAAGTGCGAATTGAATATCCCGGTGGGCGCCATCCATGCGCTTGCAACTCGAATCACAATCTTGGCGTAGGTTCCGGCCGAGAGGCCCAGGCCGCCATAATCTTGACTGATGGTTGCGCCAAACAGACCGAGTGCTTTCATCTGCTCCACCAAGTCATGCGGGTACTCATCGGCGTGGTCAAAGCGCTTGGCAATAGGGCGCACCTCTTTCTCAACCCAAACGTCGATGCTGTCCAGAATCGCGCGTTCGTCCTCCATGTTCCAGCTTGACATCAATAGTCCGCCTTGTCTTCAACACTGTGCCCTAGACGCGGAATCAAGATCATGCGTGTGAAACTGCAAACGATCGCCCCGTCTTGGTTAAATCCCGTCGTCTTAACGGTCACGATGCCGGCCGTCGGTCTAGACCCAGAGTCGCGTTTGGCCAGCACTTCAGACTCAGCACTCAAGGTGTCGCCGGCAAAGACCGGGTGCGTCATCTTGATATCGCTCCAACCTAAATTGGCAATGGCTTTTTGAGACACATCGGTCACGCTCATGCCAACGATCAAGGCCACCGTGAACGGACTGGAGACCAAGCAACGTCCAAACTCTGAGGCTTTGGCGTAATCGGCATCAAAGTGCAAGGGGTGGTTGTTCATGGTCAGCAAAGTGAACCAGGTGTTTTCTGTTTCAGTGATGGTTCTGCGTGGTCGGTGTTCGTAAATATCACCGACCGTGAACTCTTCAAAATACCGCCCAAAAGTTTCTCGGAACCGGTTGGGGCCGACTTGTTTGACGTTTTGAACCATATATTCTTTCTCGTGTGAATTTTCAAATGCCTGCACGCCGCAGCAAACGCTGCGCCGCCAAAACCACAGGCCGGTCTACCATCTGCCCATCTACTGTGAGCACGCCCTGAGCTGCGCTTTGGTTTGCCCCATCTTGCGCAAGGATTCGTTGCGCTTGCGCCAAAGCCTGAGCTGTCGGGGCCAACCCAGCGTGCACCGGTGCAACATGCAAAGGGTGAATCAATGCCTTGGCGGAAAAGCCAAGTGCTGCTGCACGTGCCGCCTCTTGCTCTGCGCCTTGAAGGTCTTGAACGTTTAACCATGGCATATCGAACAAAGCCAATTCATTGGTCGCCGCGGCCATGACCAAACTTGACCTGGCGTGCAGCAACGGCTCCCATGCCATGTCGCAGCCCAGTTGCGCTGACAGATCTGCACCGCCAAACATCAGTGCCTGGACTTGTGCATGCGCTTGTGCAATCGCATTGGCTGCTTCAAGCCCCTTGACGCTTTCAATCAAGGCGATCAATGGCACGCCCGGCAGTAAAGCCGCCAACATTTGTATTTCTACTGCACTTTGTGTTTTGGCCATCACAACAAAAGCGGGCAAACATTCGGCAGCATGCAGCGACAACACATCACGAAGACCATCCAAGTTGCTTAAATGGTTGATGCGAACGCCAAATCGGTGCGCTGGTCTGAGGCTTTTAAAAAAGTCTGTCAATGTTTTGCGCGCCCCCTCGCGCGCTTGCGGCTGTAGGGCGTCTTCTAAATCAATGCAAACAACATCGGCACCACTTGCCAACGCCTTTGCATAGCGCTCAGGTCGGTCGGCAGGAACAAATAAAAGTGAACGCGCTTTGGCCAGCAAAGTCATGCCACCACCTTCGAAGGCGGCACGGCCACAGCAAAATGCTCGGCCACCTGCCGGCGTGTGGTGATCCATACCCCTTGGGCTTGTGAGGCATGCGCCAAAAACTTTTCTAGCGCCCCAATGCGCCCAGGCCGGCCGATGATGCGCAGATGCAAGCCCAAAGACATCATACGTGGTTGCCTGGCTGTTTGGCCTTGCACCAGCAGCACATCCAAAGTGTCACAGGCGTACTTCAGCCACATGTCGGGTGTGAACGCGGGTGACAGCCACATCTTCATATCGTTAGAGTCCAGCGCATATGGCACGATCACCATCGGCTTGTCCGAACCGCTCACAGCTGCCCAAAATGGCGTGTCTGCACTGTAGTCGTCCATGTGGTACAAAAAGCCTTCTTCTTGCAACAAGCGCCGGGTGTTCTCGGTATGCAAATAGCGTGAGAGCCAACCCACCGGCCGCGTGCCTGTGCTGTGCTCAATGCTGCGTACTGCTTTTTGAATGAACTCTCTTTCTTGGGCCTCGTTGAAGCGAAATTGATGCTCCCAACGCCACCCGTGCGAGCAGGTCTCGTCGCCTCTTTCTCGAATAGCTTTCGCTAGGCCCGGTGCGCGCTCCAGGGCCAAGGCAGCTGCGGTCCACGTCGCTGGCATCTTGTAGCGATCAAGCAACTCGAGCACGCGCGGCGCACCTTCTTTGATACCGTATTGGTAGTTTGATTCATTGCCGTGCATTCGAATGGGCTTTTTGAGCGTCACACCCAACTCGTCCACGGGCTCTGGCGTAGGGTCGCCATCGGCTATGCTGTATTCAGCGCCCTCTTCAACGTTGACCACCAAAGACAGCGCGAGCTTGGCGCCGTGTGGCCATGCCCAATTATTTCCGTTATTCATGTCAATGCATTTCCTCACCGCCAGAGACATTCATGGCCTCGCCTGTGATGTACTGCGCTTGGTCTGAGC
Source organism: Limnohabitans sp. (assembly GCA_964201905.1). Lineage (GTDB taxonomy): Bacteria > Pseudomonadota > Gammaproteobacteria > Burkholderiales > Burkholderiaceae_C > Limnohabitans_A. The sequence goes on from CAXNGF010000023.1 coordinate 7,629, forward strand.
ACAAAAAAGCGCAGGCGTTGGCTGTGTCACTGGTCAAACCCGCACGCCCCAAGGGAATGCGCGCACGCATGTCCGCCAAATACTGCTCGACAGACTTGCCCAAGAGCTTTGAAAAATACTCGTTTTGCCAAGCACCCAAACCCGTGGTGACATGGTTGGGGCATACCGCATTGACCGTGACTTGGTGCTGCGCCAATTCAATCGCTGCCACACGCGTCAAACCCAGCACGCCGTGTTTGGAGGCGCAATAGGCAGACGCATGCGGAAACCCTGACTTGGCCGCTTGACTCGCTATGTTGACAATGCGACCACCGCGGCCTTGCGCGATGAACCGTTTGGCCGCTGCTTGGGTGGCTGCAAACATGCCGCGCAAATTGACACCCAAGACCGTGTCCCACTCGTCCAGTGACATCTCAACGATAGGCTTCATCAAATAGCCCACGCCTGCGTTGTTGATCAAGATGTCCACGCCGCCGTAGGCTGCCTGCGTGTCGGCAACCAATTTTTCCACTGCGCTGCCGTCCAACATATTGCAGGGCAGCGCCATGGCTTGACCCCCATGATCGATGATTTCTTGAACAACCGCATGCATTTCTTGGACAGTGTCTAAATCAGCCACCACCACCTTGGCACCCTCTTGCGCCAAGCGTTGCGCAATGGCAGCGCCCAAGCCTCCAGGTCGGCCTGCTCCGGTGACGATGGCCACCTTGCCTGAGAGTTCGGGGTACTGACTCACAGCGACTGCGTCAAGATGAACACTGGATTGTCCGCAAACGCTTGGAATTGCGCTGCGACTTCTTGCATGGCCGTGGTTCCCACGTCCTTGCCCAGTTGTGTCATGTCGTTGATGCGCAAAATTTCAATGTATTCATACGGCGACGCGCCGCCTGTCAGTAAGCCCGCTGCCTTGAGCACCTCAAACTTGTCCACCGAGGGCAGCGCCCCTGCAGTGGGCATATCCACTTCCCGCGCCCATCGTTCGTAGTCCACACGACTGCCTGCATCTTTCAGGTTGAATAAAACGATCAACGTGGTCATGACATCTCCTTGTGCAAAAACATGAGGAAAAAGACTCGCCAGAAGCTGCATTTTTTTCCAATACTTGTCCGGACAAATTATAACCGTCAGTTCAAACTTGTCAACGACACAACGCGGACAATACTCGGGCCAGTCGCGCGCTCTTGACAGGCCCCAATTAAAGGCCAAGGTCGCGAGATTTAGAGCGACTTTAAAGCAACATCTGCAATCGACGCCGCATCGACACCAAAGTATTTGCGCAAGGCAGCACGCGTATCACTGCGCCCAAAGCCATCGGTGCCCAGCGTCTTGTAAATCCGCCCCGCCGGTATGAACGCTCTGATACTTTCAGGCACTGCACAGACATAGTCCGAAGCGGCGATCACAGGGCCCGACCCACCGGCCAACAATTGACTCAAGTAGGCCTGACCTTGCGCTTGCCTGCGTCCGTCTCTGGCCAACTCACTCCAACTGGTGATGCTGTAGACATGTGCATCAACACCTTGCTCAGCCAAGCGTTTTGCAGCTTGTATCACCTCGGTCAGTATGGCCCCTGATCCCAGTAGTGTCACGCTGCGTTTTTTCGATCGGCCGAGCGCATTGAATACGGCATAGGGATATGCGCCGCGCAATACGCCATCTTTGGCAGTTGCGGGCAAATCAGGTTGCGCATAGTTTTCATTCATCAATGTGATGTAGTAAAAAATATCTTCTTGTTGCTCCAGCATTTCGCGCATGCCAGCGTCCACTATCACAGCCAACTCACCCGAAAAAGCGGGGTCATAGGATTTGCAATTGGGTACCGTTGCTGCGACCAAATGACTGCTGCCATCTTGGTGTTGCAAACCCTCACCGGCAAGGGTTGTTCTGCCCGATGTGGCCCCCAGCAAAAATCCTCTCGCACGTTGATCGGCGGCGGCCCAGATAGCGTCGCCCACACGCTGAAAACCAAACATGGAGTAGTAAATGTAGAAGGGCAGCATGGCCAAACCATGCACGCTGTAACTGGTTGCTGCGGCAGTCCAACTGGCCATTGCGCCAGCTTCGCTGATGCCTTCTTCCAAAATTTGACCCTCCAAGACTTCACGGTAACTCAGTACCGAGCCGATGTCCTCTGGTGCATAGCGCTGGCCTACGCTGCTGTAAATACCCACTTGCTTGAACAAATTGGCCATGCCAAAGGTGCGCGCCTCGTCAGCCACAATGGGCACCAAGCGCGGCCCCAAGTTGGGGTCTTTGAGCAAGTTGCCCAAAATTCGAACAAAGGCCATGGTGGTACTCATTTCTTTGCCGTCTGCCTTGATTGCAAAGTTGGCATAAGAAGAAACTTCTGGCACGCTGACCTGTTCACATTGGGTTTCGCGGCGCGGCATGCTGCCTCCCAAACTGGCACGCTTGTCGAGCAAATAAAGCATTTCCGGGCTATCTTGCGGCGGCTTGTAAAAGCTCAAGCTCTTTGCCTCTTCGTCGCTCAAGGGCAAATCAAAACGATTGCGAAATTCCAACAGGTCTTGGGCATCGAATTTTTTCTGGCTGTGCGTGGTCATCTTGCCCTGTCCTGCGCTTCCCATGCCATACCCTTTCTTGGTATGCGCCAAGATCACCACCGGTTGGCCTTGATGCTCCGCCGCTGCAGCATAGGCCGAATGAATTTTGACTAAGTCATGCCCACCGCGTTTTAGCCGATCAATTTGCTCGTCCGTCATGCCTTGAGCCAAACGTTTGAGCTCTTCATTTTGACCAAAAAAACTGTCTCGATTAAAGCGCCCATCGTTGGCTGCAAAGGTTTGCATTTGGCCATCCACAGTTTGTGCAAATGCTTTCAGCAACGCCCCAGTAGTGTCACGCGCAAACAGCCCATCCCAGTCACTGCCCCAGATTAGTTTGATGACTTTCCAGCCAGCACCAGAAAATAATTTTTCCAACTCGTCAATGATTCGGCCATTGCCACGCACGGGGCCATCTAAACGCTGCAAATTGCAATTGACCACCCATGCCAAATTATCTAATCTCTCTCGTGCTGCCAAGGTCAGTGCGCTCATGCTTTCTGGTTCGTCCATTTCCCCGTCACCAAAGACACCCCAGACTTTTCTATCGCTGCAAATTAGCAGTTTGCGATGCGTTAAATAGCGCATGAAGCGTGCGTGGTAAATGGAACTAATGGGCCCTAAGCCCATGGAGCCTGTTGGAAACTGCCAAAAATCTGGCATCAGCCATGGGTGCGGGTAGCTTGAGAGACCGCGTGCGCCATTCTCAGGTGCGCGGAGCTCTTGGCGATAGTGCATCAAGTCCTGGCTCGTCAAGCGGCCCTCCAAAAATGCTCGGGCGTAAACACCTGGCGCACTGTGTGGTTGGAAGAAAACCAAGTCGCCGCCATGCGTGGGTGTTCGGGCATGGAAGAAATGATTGAAGCCAGTTTCAAACAAATCCGCTGCGCTGGCGTAACTGGCAATGTGCCCGCCCAATTCACCATAGGCCTGATTTGCACGAACCACCATTGCTAGCGCGTTCCACCGCATGATCGAGGCCAGTTTTTCCTCCATCGCCAAATCACCTGGGAACGCAGGTTGATGATCGACATCAATGGTGTTGGCGTAAGGCGTGTTCAATTCTGGCTGCCAGTCAATGCGCTGTTGTCGCGCCACATGGACCAATTCGTCCAAAATGTAGATGGCCCTTTGCGGACCTTGGGTGGCAATCAAGGAAAGCAGTGCGCCGCGCCATTCTGCTGTTTCTGTTGGGTCTAAATCGAACTTGTCGTCCATGATGTCCTTGCAATTGTTCAATGCGAAGTATTGACGGATGGGCTGATAATCGCAGGGCAGTCAACTGTTTGATGATGCCGGTATCGCCTCATAACTGACAAGCTCCACTTGCGTGCTGAGATACCCTGAGCGCACGGGCTCTTGCCGTGACAAATCGGTGGATAAATATTTTTTGTTGTCATCGCAAAAAACCGTTGCCACAGTGCTGCTCCAACCATGTCGCTGGAGCAATTGCAAGGCCCCCAACAAGTTGGCACCCGATGATATGCCCACCCCCAACCCCAGCTCCTGTGCCAAACGTTGCGCCATCAAAATGGCGTCTCCGTCGTGCACTGCAATCACATCATCCAGACTGGAAATTTTGCAGATGCTAGGAATGAACTCATCTGAGACACCTTGAATGCGATGCCGTCCCACTTTGTGTCCGGTTGAAAGCGTCGGCGATTCCGCAGGCTCTAAGGGGTGAACCTTCACGCGGGGACAGGTGGCTCGCAATGCTTGCGCCACGCCCATGACCGTCCCCCCTGTGCCCACGCCTGCAACAAACGCATCTGGTTTCAGCCCCAGACTTGCCAACTGCTCTATCAACTCAGGCCCTGTGCTCAAGGCGTGGGCCTGGACGTTGGCCTCATTTTCAAATTGCCGTGGCAAAAATACCAACGGTGTTTCTCGCGCGAGTTTCTGGGTCATGGCAATACTGCCCAAAAACCCACCTTCCTCATGGCTAACCAATCGGATTTGCGCACCATACGACTGTATCAAAGCCTTGCGCTCAGAGCTCATCCAATCGGGCATGTAAATTACGACCTTTTCTCCCATGGCCGCGCCCAATGCCGCAAATGAAATGCCCGTATTGCCGCTGGTGGCCTCCACAATGGTCCCGCCAGGGGCAAGTTCACCACTTTGAACAGCAGACTCCAAAATATGCAGTGCCATTCGGTCTTTGATGCTGCCAGTCAAATTGAAGAACTCAGCTTTGGCAAACACGCGGCAAGCGTTTCCTTGGAATCGCAGATTCAAAGCCAGCAACGGAGTGCGGCCAATCATATGACGAACTCCCTTTAAAAGCTGGGATCCCCCTAAACGATCTTGCATCTGCATTTTGGCCCTTGGTTTTCAATTCAGCCGCGCAAATCAAGCGCCAAATCAAACGTCGCAAGGCGCAGCCAAGGCCAGACTATATATCAAGGAGCGCCAACTTGTCCGGACATATTTTAAATCTTGGGAGACTCTGCAAAATTGACTCACATACAAACCATGGCGTTGAACTTTTCTAAAAACAAGTTCGAGCTCCTCACCTAGCGTCTAACTTTTTGCGTGCAATGTCAAAGCGCCGAGTGCAAAAAAATCTACGCGAGTGCTGGAAAAATTGTAATTTACAATTTTCAACCGCTGCCTTATTTGGCGAATCTTGGAAAAACTCCGATGCCTGCGTTTTTAACAAGGCATGAACCCTTACGCAAATAATTGCTGACAGTCTTTCCCATGGCCTTGTGCTTGTCAGCTATGTCAATTGGGAAGTCTCCAAATTTAGGCATCGCTTGAGGGTTAAGCCTAAGCTGCTCACCGATTTGCCAAAGCTTGGTATCGGGTGCACTACAAATGATTTGCTCATGAGTTTCCACGATACTCAATAGCTGCGCAATTGCATCGTAGGAAATCCGGCTATAGAAGATTGGCCATGACAATGGCGCCTCAGACAAAAGCCCCGCTCTAGCATTCAACAAGCAGATCTGGTCTAGCCAAAATCCAAACTCCTTGCCAGCTAACTGGCTTGATACATCTTGAAATGCATCTACGGTGATTTGAAAGGCATCACTATTCTTTCGCTTTACAAACAGCGTGACCTGCAAGGTGGTAATGCTTTCACTGAAGTATTCATGACCTTTAGACATCCACCAGTCCTGAAACGTCATGTTTTTTACAGGGCCGAACATGCAAAACGTTTTGTATGCATCTTTGGAGGTAAATATTCCAGTCCGGCAACTTTTGGTGAATTCCTCTGAGCACTTGAGACATCGCCACCAAAGTTCTAGATATGTGCCGTAAATAAACGGCTCAGTAATTTCTGACCTCAATTGCCTGGCAGCAATCAAGGAAATCAAATTCTTTTGCCTACACCATTCCTGCCTTTGCACTTTCATTTTTTCGTACCCTATCGAAAAAGTGAAAAACCTCCGCCGCCAGAAATCTAACCTGTGCTTGTCGTGTCAATCCTGGCCGACGGAACCTTTTTATATTTTTTATCAGGAGTTTTTATGAACTTGGAAACTGCAGCTTCAAACCCGCCTTCCCTTAATGGGAATTCAGTACCTGTCCCGCCCGTGGATGAGTTGGCATTTGGCTTACTTATGAACCGCACCCTTGGGGGATCGGACAGCCGCCGCCCTAGCGACAAGAGCGCCAATGACGTTCAGGTAGACATAGTTTTGGGTCAGGCCTCGAACCTTGCCAAGATGAACGATCAATACGTGGAAACC
>CAXNGF010000024.1:0-13276 GCA_964201905.1 Limnohabitans sp.
TTGGAAGACCCGTCACGCTTGTTGTTTGACATCTAAGGACACATTAGCATGAGCAAACAATTTGATGTGGTCGTCATTGGTGGCGGCCCTGGTGGTTACATTGCGGCCATCCGTGCCGCCCAATTGGGTTTCCAAGTGGCCTGCGTCGACGAATGGAAAAATGCAAGTGGCGGCCCCGCCCTTGGCGGCACTTGCACCAACGTCGGTTGCATTCCCTCCAAAGCCTTGCTGCAGTCTTCTGAGCACTTTGACCAAGCCAACCATCACTTTGCCGATCACGGCATTGAGATGAAGGGCGTGAGCATGGATGTGGCCAAGATGCTTGCCCGCAAGGACAACGTTGTGAAGCAAAACAACGATGGCGTTTTGTATTTGTTTAAAAAGAACAAAGTGTCTTTCTTTCATGGCCGCGCTGCTTTCAGCAAAGCCGTTGAAGGTGGCTATGAAGTTTCAGTCAGCGGAACAGCCAACGAAACTCTGATAGGCAAGAACATCATTGTGGCCACTGGCTCCAATGCCCGCGCAATGCCTGGCACGCCCTTTGACGAAGTCAATGTGCTGTCCAATGACGGCGCTTTGAATGTGGGCGCTGTGCCTAAAAAGCTGGTGCTCATCGGCTCTGGCGTCATTGGCCTTGAGATGGGCTCGGTATGGCGCCGCCTTGGCTCTGAAGTGACCATCCTCGAAGGTTTGCCAATTTTCTTGGGTGCAGTTGACCAGCAAATTGCCAAGGAAGCCAAAAAGGCGTTCGACAAACAAGGTTTGAAAATTGAACTTGGCGTGAAAGTCGGCGATATTCAAACTGGCAAAAAAGGCGTCAAAGTGGCCTACACCAATGCCAAGGGAGAAGCCCAAAGCATTGAGGCAGACAAATTGATCGTGTCCATTGGTCGCGTGCCCAACACCATCGGTTTGAACACTGAAGCCGTTGGCCTTCAATTGGATGAGCGCGGCGCCATTGTGGTTGACGCTGAGTGTAAAACCAACCTGCCAGGCGTTTGGGCCGTGGGCGATGTCGTTCGTGGGCCTATGTTGGCGCATAAAGCCGAGGAAGAGGGCGTTGCCGTTGCTGAGCGCATTGCCGGTCAACACGGCCATGTGAATTTCAACACTGTGCCTTGGGTGATTTACACCAGCCCCGAAATTGCTTGGGTAGGACGCACAGAGCAGCAACTCAAAGCTGACGGCGTAGCTTACAAAGCAGGCACCTTTCCATTCTTGGCCAATGGCCGTGCTCGTGCCTTGGGCGATACCACCGGTATGGTGAAATTCTTAGCCGATGCCAAGACCGATGAAATATTGGGCGTTCACATTGTGGGCCCGATGGCCAGCGAACTGATCGCTGAAGCCGTTGTGGCTATGGAATTCCGCGCCAGTGCAGAAGACATTGCTCGCATTTGCCATGCGCACCCGTCGCTCAGTGAAGCCACCAAAGAAGCTGCTTTGGCAGTGGACAAACGAACCTTGAACTTCTAAGTTTTTCAAGTCTCGTTAAACTACGAAGCCCGGGCCAGTCCCGGGTTTTCTCATTTCAAAGAACCATTCACTCAAAGCATTCACCCATGTCCGTTCGCTTAGCCTATGACCAAGAACTTCTCAACAGAGGTTATCAGTCTGACCCCGCTCAGCTTAAAGCGGTAGAAGCTTTGGAGCGCTGCGCTCTGGAATGGGCGGCTTATCAAGAGAGCATCAAAAGCCCGATGCGGTTTTTGAAAAAGAAACCCGAACTACCACGCGGGGTCTACATGTTTGGCGGTGTGGGGCGCGGCAAGAGCTTTTTAATGGACTGTTTTTACAATGCAGTGCCTGTGAAAGATAAAACACGCTTGCATTTTCATGAGTTTATGCGCGAGGTTCACAGAGAGATGGCATTGATGCAAGGGACCGTTAATCCTTTGCATGAGTTAGGCCGGCGAATGGCCAAACGCTATCAACTTATTTGCTTTGATGAGTTTCATGTGGCCGATATTACCGATGCCATGATCTTGCATCGTTTGCTGGTTTCTTTGTTTGAAAACGGGGTGAGCTTTGTCACCACCTCCAATTTCAAGCCCGACAACTTGTATCCTGATGGCCTTCACCGTGATCGTTTGCTACCGGCCATTGCGCTGCTCAATCAGCGCATGGAGGTGTTGAATGTAGACAATGGCACAGACTATCGACGTCGCACCTTAGAAATGGTCAAACTCTACCATTGCCCTTTGGGTGAAGATGCCGACATTGCTATGGCAGATGCCTTCAACAAGCTTGTCAGCAGTCAAGATGAGGATCCAGTTTTGCACATTGAAGCGCGAGAAATTGTTTCCAGAAGGCGGGCCGGTGGTGTGGTGTGGTTTGACTTTAGGGCTTTGTGTGGCGGGCCTCGCTCGCAAATTGACTACTTAGAAATTGCAACTCAATTTCACACGGTTTTGCTCAGCAATGTCCCCATGATGCCACCTCGCTTGGCATCAGAAGCAAGGCGATTTACTTGGCTCATTGATGTTCTGTACGACAGGCGTGTTAAATTGATTCTTTCTGCTGAGGTTCAACCCGAAGCACTTTATACAGAAGGCCCACTTGCGCATGAGTTTCCCAGAACCATTTCTCGCTTGCATGAAATGCAGTCTTCGGAGTTCTTGGCACTCGAGCATCGCACCGTGGATACTCAGATTACCTAAGTCATCAATGTCTTTTTACTTCAAAGCTGTTGTATTTGTATTGACAGGATTGGCCAGCACGTTGGTCATGGCCCAATCTGAAAGTTCAATACAGCTGCCAGAAATGAAGAGCATCTCAGAGCAACGACTAGCGCTGGCAGAGGAAAAAAAAGTGATCATGGATCAATTCCAAGAATCATCGAAGGCTTGCTGGAAACAATTTGCGGTTAACGATTGTTTGTTCAAGGCCAAGCAACTAAAATACCATGCTTTGTCGCCCTTGGATCAACGTGAGAATGCTTTAAATGCTCGCCAACGTGTCCTCAAAGAGTCTGAGCGTCAGCAACGCATATCAGGCAAGACACTTGAGATACCCAAAGACAAGGCACAGCCTTGAGCTCTTTTTTGCAGGCAGTTGCTGCCACTTTCACTGATGAAGGTGTTATTGCGCAAGCGACACCCCAATTTAAATCTCGTTCTGGCCAAACAGAAATGGCCATGGCTGTTGCTGAAACCATTGCGGGCGGCGGTGAGTTGGTTGTCGAAGCAGGAACAGGCGTGGGGAAAACTTATGCCTATCTCGTGCCAGTGTTGCTAAGCGGTCAGAGGGCCTTGATTTCTACTGCAACCAAGGCGCTTCAGGATCAACTTTTCTCAAGAGATATTCCCAAGCTTGTTGATGCGCTGAAATTGCCAATCAGAGTAGCCTTGTTGAAAGGCCGCGGCAGTTATCTCTGCACACTTCGTTTGTCTCAAGCTAGACAAAGTCACGATGCTTCATTGCGCATTCACATGCATGCCTTGAGCAAAATTGAAACATGGGCTCAATCTACTCGAACCGGGGATCTCGCAGAGCTTTCTGGCCTAGACGACAGGTCACCTGTTATTCCCTTGGTCACTTCAACACGAGACAATTGTTTGGGCTCTCCATGCCCCAATTTCAAATCTTGCCATGTCAATGTGGCACGCAAAGAGGCGATGTCAGCTGACGTTGTTGTCATCAATCACCACTTGTTTTTTGCTGACCTCAATGTTCGTGAAACGGGTATGGCTGAATTGTTACCATCTGTGCAAACGGTGGTTTTTGATGAAGCACATCAATTGAATGAAATTGGCATTCATTTTTTAGGTCGACACCTGAGTACCAGTCAACTTTTAGAACTGACGCGAGATACTTTGGGTGCTGGTGTGCAATTGGCCAGAGGCTTGGTAGATTGGACTTTGATTTGCAATGTGATGGAAAAATCAACGCGCGATCTTCGTCTCACAGCGCAGCATGCAAGATCGGGCTCACGGTTGCGTTGGACTGACCCAATCCCTGATGACATCGAAACTTCAGAATGGCTGTTGGCCATGGCGCAATTGCAGGTTGCGCTACAAGCGGCACAAGCGGCCCTTGATACCGTCAGTGAAATGGCCCCTGACTTTGTCCGCTTGCATGAACGTGTCACTTTACAGCTGCGCCTCATTCAAGAATTTCAAGAGCCGTGCGCAGAAGGTTCCGTTCGATGGGTGGAGGTGGGTGCTCAAATGCGTTTGGTTGAATCGCCACTCGACATTTCCAACGCAGTGCAAACACACATGTTGCAAGATCAACACAAGCAAAAAAGCGATACGCCAGCAACTATCGCTCAAAAATCTTGGATTTTTACATCCGCAACTTTAGGTGAGGATGATCAAATGCGCTGGTTCACAGAGCCTTGCGGCTTAGGTGAGGCGCGCAAACTCCGAGTGGCAAGCCCCTTCGACTATGCCAACATGGCCGCCATTTATGTGCCACCCGGTATGCCCAAACCTAACGACATGACTCATACGCGCACGGTGTCTTCTTGGGTTGAAAAGCATGCTCGTCATTTGGGTGGCAGAACCCTTGTATTGACCACCACCTTGAATGCTATGCGGCTCATTGGCGAAACCCTCACGGCTGCCTTGGGACAGTCAGGTGAGCTTGAGATTTTGGTGCAAGGTCAGGGGCCCAAACGTCGTCTCATGGAACGTTTTCGAATGGGTTCGAGCCAGGGTGGTTTGGGCTGCATCTTGGTCGCTTCTGCTTCTTTTTGGGAAGGTTTTGATGTGCCAGGTGATGCGCTTCAATTGGTGGTGATCGACAAGTTGCCGTTTCCACCGCCAAACGACCCCTTGGTAGAAGCGCGTTCGCAGCGCTTGGAGTTGTCTGGCAAGAGTTCCTTTTCTGACTACAGCTTGCCAGAAGCTGCAATGGCCCTTAAGCAAGGCGCTGGGCGCCTGATTCGAAGTGAAACAGACCAAGGTGTATTGGTTGTTTGCGACCCACGGCTTACAGGCATGGCCTATGGCCGTCGCTTGCTAGCCTGTTTGCCGCCTATGAGAAGAATTCACACCGAACTTGAATTCGAAGCCAACTTGGCGAGTCTTACCAGAACTTCCACCACGCAGTAGGTTTGTCGCTTTGGGATGGCGCAGCTTTCGGAAAATTTGAGTCTAAAACACGAACAGTGTCTGCTTTTAATTCTTGCATGCCCAATGCACCGTAGGACTTGGACAGAATTTCCAAAGCTTCTTTGATGGCAGGCACGCCGGGGTAGTCGGTGATGGCCATTTGCGCTCGGTTGATTGCTGCAACATAGGCACCTTTGCTGTAGTAATAGCGTGCAACGTGAACTTCATAGGAGGCCAATGTGTTGACGATGTAAGTCATTCTTTGTCGAGCATCTGGCGCATATTTGGATTCTGGAAATCGAGTCGTCAATTCTTTGAAAGATTCAAAAGAGTCTTTGGCTGCCTTTTGGTCGCGTTCTGACAAGTCTTGGTTGGTAATGAAAGAGAACAAGCCCAAGTTGTCGTTGAAATTGACCAAGCCTCTTAAATAAAGAGCGTAATCAACTGCCGGACTGGCAGGGTGAAGCTTCAGGAATCGGTCGAGCGTGGCAACGGCTTGTATTTTTTCTGTAGCCCGATATTGGGCATAGGCTTTTTCAATTTGAGCCTGTTGAGCCAAAGGGGTACCAGCAGCACGCCCCTCTAGTTTTTCAAACATCATGGCTGCACGATCCCAAGCACCGGCACTCACTTCGTCGCGTGCCTCCTGGTAAATTTTTTCTGGTGTCCAGGCTGCTGTAGGATCGGATGGCGTGCTGGAGCATCCGGACAACATAGTGGCGGTAAAACCGATAAGCGTTAGCGCAAGCACCGATAATCTGACGTTCAACATCTGGCAACCTTGGAAATAAACCAAATTGATTATATCGAGCCACTCAGAGTTAGACGATGTCGATGAGTTTCAGGACGAAACTTCTTTGGAGCCAGTTGGCACGGCAAAAGTCGCAGAAATCCGTGAATTGGTCGTGCCACCAGAATTCCATGGCCAGCGCCTTGACCGCATGCTGGTGGCTGGCGTACCTGAGTTTTCAAGAAGTTATTTACAGCAACTCCTAGAAGATGGGGCTGTCAGTCGCGCAGGCGTGACGCAACTTAAATCAGCTTTGAAAGTCAAGGCTGGGGAGCGTTGGTCCATTGAATTGCGTGCAACACCTCAATCTCAGGCCTTTAAACCCGAAAACATAAGCCTGAATGTGGTCTATGAAGACGCAGATCTTCGGGTGATCGACAAACCTGCTGGTTTGGTTGTGCATCCCGCCCCAGGCAATTGGTCTGGTACGTTGATGAATGGTCTTTTAGGCTTGGACTCCTCGCTCATGGCTTTACCAAGAGCTGGCATCGTACACCGGCTTGACAAGGACACAAGCGGGCTGATGGTGGTGGCCAGAACGCGGACAGCCATGGATTCTTTGGTTAAAAAAATGGCTGATCGGGAAGTTAAACGTCAATACCTGGCCCTTTGTGACAAGCCTTGGGCGGGTAGTAAACAAAAGACAGTTGATTTGGCCATTGGCCGAGATCCTGCAAACCGATTGCGGATGGCCGTCGTTGACTTGACAAAAAATTCTGGGAAAACAGCCAAAACCCATTTTCATGTGATGTCGCAGAGTGAGCTTGGAACTCTTGTGCGTTGCATTTTGGAGACGGGGCGTACCCATCAAATTCGAGTCCACATGTCAGCTCTTAAATTGCCTATCGTTGGAGACGCGCTTTATGGTGGGGCTGTTCACCCCCTCATGCCAAGGCAGGCCTTGCACGCAGACCAATTGTCATTTGCACACCCCATCTCAGGTCAAGCATTGGCTTTTCACTCAGCGCTGCCCGCTGATTTTCAGAGTTTGCTTCAGGCTTGGTCCCTCAGTTACAATTAAAAAGTCTGGATCTCAGGCGTGGCTTTTCGAAAGATTGGCTTCATTCACCTTCTTGAGGTGTGCAGGCAAGTTCCATTTCCCGCCAACTTGATGTTTTAAGTCGGTGAGTGCATCTCATTTCGCGCTTTTGGCGCATTTATCCCGGAAGATAGACACCATGAATACGGCGCAAGCCAAGCGTGTCCTTGAAACAGCGTTGCTCTGCTCTACTCAGCCCGTCACTGTGCGTGACTTGCGTGTTTTGTTCGATGACGCTCTAGGCGCTGACACACTTAAAGTTCTCTTAGAAGAGTTGCAGTTGGATTGGGCTGAGCGTGGCCTTGAATTGGTCTCGGTTGCCACCGGTTGGCGCTTTCAAAGCCGCCCTGAATTGCGCATTTATTTGGACAAACTGAACCCTGAGAAGCCACCCAAGTACACACGTGCCGTCATGGAAACTTTGGCCATCATTGCCTATCGGCAACCGGTTACCCGGGGTGACATGGAAGACATTCGAGGTGTCACCATCAACACTCAAATTATCAAGCAGTTGGAAGATAGAGGATGGGTTGAGGTCATTGGTCACCGTGAGTCTGTTGGTCGTCCTGGTTTGTACGCCACGACCCGTCACTTCCTTGATGACTTGGGCTTGTCATCCCTTGATCAATTGCCTTTGTTGAGCAGTGTAGAAGGGCAAGCAGCCGTATTGACCAGCTTGAATCCGCCTGAGGAAGACCCTTCACAAGCATCGCTTTCCCTTGAAGATGCCATCGAAGTTGTTGAAAAAACGCAACTCGAAGAGCCGACAAACTCGGTGCAAGGCATCCCCGACTTGGCGGAAGGCCAACAACATGATTGAGTCACCTGAGTCAAATGAGTTGTCGCCTCAAGACTCTTTGCGGCCTATTGCCATAGAGGACGTTGTTTCAGGTGAGTTTGACCAAGAGGCTGAAGGGGTCATCTCGCCACTGTTAACAAAACGTGTGTTGCCGCCTCAAGCTGAATCGCCCAAATTGCACAAAGTTTTAGCGCAAGCAGGCTTGGGATCCCGCTTGGAAATGGAGCAACTCATTTTGGAAGGGCGTATCTCGGTCAACAACGAGCCTGCCCACATCGGTCAACGCATTCAGTACGGTGATCAAGTCAAGGTCAATGGACGACCACTCAGAATTCGAATCGATCCACCACCACCAAGAGTTATTGCCTATCACAAGCCCGCCGGTGAAATTGTTAGCCATGATGATCCCAAGAACAGACCCACCGTTTTTCGAAAGCTACCCCGTTTGCAACACGGCAAATGGCAGTCTGTCGGAAGATTGGACCTGAACACAGAAGGCTTGTTGCTGTTTACCAGTTCAGGTGAATTGGCCAATCGATTGATGCACCCCCGCTTTGGACTCGAGCGTGAATATGCGGTTCGTGTTTTGGGCGCACTGAGCAATGAAGAAAAACAGAAACTAATCGATGGCGTCATGCTCGAAGATGGCTTGGCTCAATTTGGTTCGATTGAAAATGGCGGTGGAGAGGGCTCAAACTGCTGGTACCGCGTGACCATTTCAGAGGGTCGAAATCGCGAAGTACGGCGCATGATGGAAGCGGTTGGCCATGCGGTAAGCCGTCTCATTCGAATTCGCTATGGTGCCATGGTGTTGCCACATGGTTTGCGCCGAAGCACCTACATGGAATTGGATGAAGCGGATATTCGTGCACTCACGCATGCGGCCAATAAAGCTGAAGCGGCTCAAAACGGCGATGAGAACAGAGAAGTTGGGGAAAAGCGATCGCAAGATCCTCGAAATCAACCCCCCCGAAATCCCAAAAATAGAGCTTTTGGTGCCAAAAAAACAGGGCCAGGGTCATCACGCCAACGCAGTGATAAATCTGCCAGTAGCCAGCCCGACCCTATGAAAACCTCTGTTGGCTATATTGGGGCTGACAGTTTAAGTCGCCAACGCAAAGAGCAAGGACCTGGCGGCAGATCTGGCGGGCCGCGTCGAAATGGCGGTAGAACTCGTTAAATTGGTTCAAGCCTTACCGGCCTTTCAAAGGTTTGCAATTCCTTTCGCACCATGGGGAAACCCTTAGCGCGGGTTAGAATGGCAGGCTTTTTAAAATAATACTGAGGAATCTCACCATGGCTATCGAACGCACACTTTCTATCATCAAGCCTGACGCTGTTGCTAAAAACGTCATTGGTCAAATCTATGCTCGTTTTGAAGCTGCTGGCCTCAAAGTGGTTGCAGCCAAGTTGGCACACCTGTCACGTGGCGAAGCAGAGGCTTTTTACGCTGTTCACAAAGAGCGTCCTTTCTTCAAAGATCTGGTTGAGTTCATGATTTCTGGTCCCGTCATGATTCAAGCTCTTGAAGGCGAAGGCGCTATTTTGAAAAATCGTGATTTGATGGGCGCAACAGATCCTAAGAAAGCTGCTCCTGGCACCATCCGTGCTGACTTTGCAGAAAGCATCGATGCCAACGCGGTTCACGGTTCTGACGCTGCAGAAACAGCAGCTGCTGAAATCAGCTTCTTTTTTGCTGGCATGACCGTCTACTCACGTTAACCCCTGCTAAATTTCTTTTGAAATTAGCTCGCGGACAAGAACTTTAATTCCTCCGCCATGACGGTCAACCTTCTTGATTTCGACCTTGAAGGATTGGCCGTTTTTTGTGAAGGGTTGGGCGAAAAACGTTTTCGTGCCACCCAACTGTTTCGCTGGATTCATCAGCGTGGCATGTCTAATTTTGATGACATGTCAGACCTTGCCAAATCACTCCGTGAGAAACTAAAGGTCCATGCCCATGTTGCTGCTTTGCCCATACTTTCCCAGCAATTTTCCAAAGACGGAACGATCAAATGGTTGTTCGATGTAGGCTCTGGCGATGCGGTTGAAGCGGTCTTTATTCCCGAAGACGATCGAGGTACTTTGTGCGTTTCCTCACAGGCCGGTTGTGCTGTGGGATGTCGCTTTTGCTCTACAGGGCATCAGGGATTTAGCCGTAACTTGAGTACGGCCGAAATTTTGGCCCAACTCTGGTTTGCAGAGCATTTTTTACGCAGTCATTTAAACCAGACAGACCGCGTTATTTCCAATGTGGTCATGATGGGAATGGGCGAGCCACTGCAAAATTACAACGCCCTGGTACCTTCCTTGAAGGCCATGCTTGACGATCATGGCTATGGCCTGTCGCGTCGAAGAGTCACTGTTTCTACCTCTGGTGTGGTGCCCATGATGACGCGTTTGTCAGTCGATTGCCCAGTGGCATTGGCGGTCTCCCTCCACGCGCCCAATGATGTGCTGCGAGACAATTTAGTACCTTTGAATCGCAAGTACCCCATCGATGAATTGCTGACAGAGTGCACTCATTATTTGGAAAAAGCACCGCGTGATTTCATTACCTTTGAATATTGCATGCTGAAAGGTGTGAATGACCAAGTGACGCATGCCAAGGAGTTGGTCCAACTTATACGTCACCATGCCGCCAAAGGCCTTCGCTGTAAATTCAATCTGATCCCTTTCAATCCATTCAAAGAGTCGGGTCTCTTGAGGTCCGATGACGCTACTGTTCAACAATTTGCAGCCGTGCTGTTAGATGCTGGGTTCGTAACCACTGTTCGCAAAACGCGAGGTGACGACATTGATGCTGCCTGCGGACAATTGGCTGGCGATGTGAAAGACCGGACCGGTGTTGCCGATCGCATTGCCCAACAGCGTGCAGCCCCCATTCAGTGGCACGCTGCAAGATCAGTCACCAACACGCCTCCAAATTAATGCAAAGACTTTCAGCACTTGCCCTTGTTTTGTGGGCAAGGCGCTTGATGTGCTTACTTTTTGTTTCATTCAGCTGGCATTTGCCTCCGGCCATGGCGTTTCTCCCCTCAGTTTTGGACAGCGCCAATGTGCAATTGCGTACCCAGACTCGCACGGCTTTGGCTTCTGCTTATTTTGAAGCGGGAATGTCTGCGTTTGCATTGGAAGAAGTTGACCATGCGTTGATGATGATGCCGCTGTATGCACCGGCTTTGTTGCTCAAAGCGCTGTTGTTTCAGCAACAAAATAAAGCCGAAATGGCTCACAAATACTTTGTGATGGCGTTGGAGTCCGCGCCCGAAGATCCTCAAATTAACCTTCAATTTGGTGCTTTTGAATGTCGAAATCAACGTTTTGAAGCGGCGTTTGCAAAATTGAAGCGTGCTTTGGAATTCGCCACCGGGCCTGAACAGGTCAGGGTAAGCTGGATTTTGGGGCAGTGTCTAAGCCGAAATCACCAATTCGAGGCTGCCAATTTAAGGATGTCTGAGGCCTTCTACCAACTGCCCAGCTTGATTTCGGAGGCGCTTGAACTGGTTGAACTCAAAATTCAGTTGGGAAAGTGGTCAGAAGCTGAGAAAATTCTTGAAATTTTGAATGATTCTCCCTCTGTGAGTGCACAATCGGTGTGGCTCGCTTTGCAGCTTGCAGAGCGACAGAATCAAGCAGTTAAAAAGAACCATTGGGGCAAGATGCTAGGACTTCATTTTTCAAATTCAGCGCAATGGAGTGCTTATCAGGATGGTGCCTCAAATGACTGAGATCATCGCTGAGTCGTCCCTGCCCATTGTGCCCCGATCACCGGGTGCCATCATGCGAGCGGCAAGGGAAAAAGAAGGCATTCATTTGGCAGTCTTGTCTGTGAACCTTAAAGTCAGTATCAAACAGTTGGAAGCTCTAGAGGCCGATCATTTTTTGCAATTTCAAGAGCCTGTTTTTGCACGTGCATTGGCCGCCAAAGTTTGTCGTTTTCTGAAAATAGATTCTGAACCTGTTTTGGCCTTAATGCCTCAAATGACCAATGGCTTAAAACCCCTGCACCTTATCGAATCAGACAACAACGCCTCTTTCAATTTGCAGCCATTCAATGGGCTTGGTGCTTCCTTCTTGGGCCACCGCAAACTCTGGATTCTGTTTGCATTGATGTGCCTCTTGCTATGGGCTTACTCAGCCGATGTACAACATCAAATCGCCAACCTGACCGCCAAGCCGGAAGTGACAGAAGTAGTGCCCACCATGCCGCCTGTCCAAGAGCAAGTTGCGCCAGAAGTTACACAATCTGAACTGCCTAAGGCCATGGTCTTTGACAGCGCAACACCCAATGCTGAAGGCAATCGCCGTATCAACCCAACTGACTCAAATCCTCCAACTCAAGAGGTTAAAAAATGATGGAACCAACTCATATCTCTGAAGCCATTCCTGCCGCTGTGCCCGTGCAAAGACGCAGCCTGCAATCACAAGTGGTTTGGGGCCAACGTATTGTCACGGTGGGTGGTCAAGCCCCCGTTCGAGTGCAGTCCATGACCAATACCGATACTGTTGATGTCATTGGCACGGCGATTCAAGTCAAAGAATTGGCTTTGGCAGGATCGGAACTGGTGAGAATCACAGTCAACACGCCAGAGGCAGCAGAGGCTGTTCCACATATCCGAGACCAACTCGACAAAATGGGCATTGACGTGCCCTTAATTGGAGATTTCCATTACAACGGACATCGCTTGCTGAGTGATCACCCAGCGTGTGCTGAGGCTCTTTCCAAATATCGAATCAACCCCGGCAATGTTGGAAAAGGTGAGAAGCACGATCTTCAATTTGGTCAAATGATTGAAGCGGCCATGCGATGGAACAAACCTGTTCGAATTGGTGTGAACTGGGGCAGTTTGGACCAAGAGTTGTTGGCCGACTTGATGGATCAAAACAGTCAAAGAAAAGTACCTTGGGAATCTCGCCAAGTGATGTATGAGGCGCTCATCACCTCTGCCATTACTTCCGCTGACAAGGCGCACGAAATGGGTATGGCACGCTCACAAATCATGTTGTCTTGCAAGGTTTCGGGCGTGCAAGATTTGATTGCTGTTTACAGAGAGTTGGGCAAGCGTACCGATTACCCATTGCATTTGGGTCTTACCGAAGCTGGCATGGGCACCAAAGGAACCGTTGCCTCAAGTACCGCTTTGGCCATCTTGCTGCAAGAAGGCATTGGCGACACCATTCGCGTATCGCTCACGCCTCAGCCCGGTGAGTCTCGCACCCAAGAAGTGATCATAGCTTCCGAAATATTGCAATCTTTGGGTTTGCGTATCTTTGTGCCCAGTGTCACGGCATGCCCTGGTTGTGGCCGCACCACCAGCAGCACCTTCCAAGAACTGGCGAAGCAAATTGACGATTTCTTACGCGCTCAAATGCCTGTTTGGCGTAGCCAGTACCCCGGTGTGGAGCATATGAAATTGGCTGTCATGGGCTGCATCGTCAATGGCCCGGGTGAAAGCAAGCATGCCGATATTGGCATCAGTCTGCCTGGCACCGGCGAGGCGCCCGCCGCCCCTGTTTTCATTGACGGCGAGAAAAAGCTCACTTTGCGTGGTGACAACATTGCAAAGGAGTTTCAAGCCCTGGTCGAG
>CAXNGF010000025.1:0-13125 GCA_964201905.1 Limnohabitans sp.
GGATGGCTTTCATCATATAAGCGCCTAGCAGTGCACCATTGAGATCGCCCAAAACATCCAAAAGACCTCTGTCAGCTCAAAGGCTTGGGATTGGCCGATGAGCACCCAAGTGACGTGATGGATGACTGAATTGCTGACACAGTAGATGAGGGTGAGGGTGGCCAAATCTTGAAGCGAGGCAAGCGACACTTGACTTTTCCAATAAATTTTGAACCCTATCATTGCGATCAACGGCCCAGCGCTTGAGCACGCAATGTTTAGAAGATCGAATCCTTGAGGGTTATTGAGTTGCGTCATGAGCAACAGACCGCCCAACATGGTGGTAAGCGTGCCAAAGAGGGGGCCCAAGACCAGTACATTGAAAAGGCGCAGAAACGCTGGCATGTAAATCAGCGAAATATTGTCGTTTATGGTGGCAAAGTCAAACAGCCATCCATTCAGGATGTGTGTTGCAGGGTACAACACAGCTAATGCAAGTATTAAAGCAATGTGCATTTCGCAAAAAAGTTTAGTCGATTTGTTGCAAATCGATGGTGCCCGAGGCCGGAATCGAACCGGCACGCCTTGCGGCGGGGGATTTTGAGTCCCCTGCGTCTACCAATTTCACCACCCGGGCGGATTGCGAAGTCAGCGATTATGACATATTTCTTTCGGGTTTTGGAGGGGCATCTTTCAATGATGAGCGAGCAGTTCTGTTGCCAAACAATCGAAGCCTTGATCAGCTTTTCAGGCTATGGCTGAAGACGCAAGACTTTACAAAGCCCCATTCAAGAAAATTTGGCGTGTGTCGATTAAAGTAGGTCCACATTTGATCGTTCAACCAGAAAGATTACTTTGCCGCATCCTTTATCTCAGTTCCTGTGTTGGCTATTGGCTTGCTTGTTGTGTCTGAGCAGCGTGCAAGCGCTTGCGCAAACAAGCAAAACGCCTAAGCCAAAGGAGCCAGTTCAAGCCACGCCGCCTGATTCGGCCAGTGGCCCTTGTCTGATTGCAGAGTTTCGTTTGATGGCGCTTACCACGCACGACCCTCTTGAGCGACAAAACAAGTCCATTGAATGGTTGCAAAAAAATAACGCCAATTGCTCAGCCATGCAATTGTCTATTCTGCACTCAAGCAAAGCCGTTCTGATGGGCACCGCTGACAGCATGGCGGTCTCTGCTGTGTTTGATGCCATCATAGAAAAACGGCTGGCCAACAACCCTGAGGCTTTGAACAGATACTACCGACCGGAAGTTCAAACGGCTGCAAGGTCAAAAGCTGAGGCGGCCTCTGCCGCCCCTGATGCTGGCGCGGCCAAGCCAGCCGCAGGTGGCGCTGCGCCACCTGTTGCCGCAGTGGTTGCAATGGCAACGCCCGGTATTTTGCCTGGGGGTGCGGGCTCAGCTGCAAATGCTAGCCAAAACATCAACATCAACATGGGCGGGCCAAAGCCTCCTGAGGAGGACATGTCTCGCAAGATGCCGCTTCCCACCGAGCCCCTGTTTGTCTTTCCACCAGAATTTGGCGCACCTGTTCTCAATTATTTCGGAAAGATTCGCCGTCAATTTGCGCGTTCATTTTTCATGGAAACTTTAAGCCCTGGCAAATGTCCTGATGGCATGACTTGGCGTTCAGACCAATGTGAAACCAGCTTCAAAGTGGCTTGGCGCTTTGGTGAGAAAGTACCCCCAGGTGCCAAAACTTACCCCGTGGAACCAAAGTTAATTGAAAAGCTTAATTTTGACCCAAGCTACACATTTGTCAGAATTGGCGGTGACATTTTGGCCTTAGAGCGTGATACTGGAAAAATTGCAGACGCCATTTTGAACTTAGGCAAACCGACTTGAACTGCCACTGAAGGTTTCTAATTCAGTGCCAAACAAGGCTGGCTGGTTCGAAGCATAATCACTTCAGTTGCAATTCAATTTCCTTTTTGAGTCTGCGCTGCAGGTTTGACTTTGTAAATCAAAAAAATGAACTATCCAACGCTTGAAGATGCCATCGGTAAGACACCTTTGGTCAGACTACAACGAATTGCAGCCCATATTTCAAAGCCAAAGGGCAATGTTATTTTGGGCAAATTAGAAGGCAACAACCCTGCCGGGTCAGTCAAAGACCGGCCAGCGCTGTCAATGATTCAGCGTGCCGAAGAGCGCGGTGAAATTAAACCAGGTGACACCCTCATTGAGGCCACCTCGGGCAACACGGGCATTGCACTGGCCATGGTCGCTGCCATCAAAGGCTATCGAATGATTTTGATCATGCCCGAAGATCTGTCCATTGAACGCGCACAAACCATGAAGGCTTTTGGCGCTGAACTTATTTTGACGCCTAAAAGTGGCGGTATGGAATATGCACGCGACCTTTCCGACAATATGGCTTCACAGGGCAAGGGCCGCATCCTTGATCAATTTTCGAACCCAGACAATCCACGCATCCATTACGAGACCACTGGCCCAGAAATTTGGGCTCAAACTGAGGGTCAAGTCACCCATTTTGTGAGTGCCATGGGCACCACAGGGACCATCACAGGCGTATCCCAATTTTTAAAAGAAAAGAATCCCAAGATACAAATCGTAGGGGCACAACCCACGGATGGTTCTCGCATTCCTGGTATTCGAAAGTGGCCTGAAGAGTATTTGCCCAAAATTTACAACCCTGCCAATGTCGACGAACTGATTTATGTCAGTCAAGACGATGCTGAAGACACTTGCCGCCAAATGGCTCGAGAAGAGGGCTTGTTTGCAGGCGTTTCAGCAGCTGGCGCCTGCTGGGCCGCTCAACAAATTGCAGCCCGTGAAACCAATGCCACCATCGTCTTTATTGTTTGCGATCGTGGTGATCGCTATCTTTCTACAGGGGTGTTTCCAGCATGATCGAATACCGTTTTTGCCCATGTTGTGGATCGCCGCTGTCTTGGGTGCCCCAAATTGAAGATGGGGGTGAAAAACTCCGATTGCGCTGCACGCAATGCGACTTCACACATTGGAACAACCCCACCCCTGTTCTGGCAGGCATTGTGCAAGTCGGTAATCAAATCTTGTTAGCACGGAATGCGGCATGGACTGGCCGAAAATTCGCATTGATCACGGGTTTCATGGAAGCAGGTGAGTCGCCAGAAGAAGGCATTTCCCGAGAAATTGCAGAGGAAACGAATCTTCAGGTCAGCGCATTGAAATTGATCGGCGCCTATGATTTCCAGCGCATGAACCAAGTGATCATTGCCTACCACGCTGTTGCTTCGGGTACGGTCAAGCTATCACCTGAGTTGGCTGAATTCAAAATGTTCAATTTTGATGAGTTGGTATGCTGGCCCGCAGGTACCGGTTATGCACTGGGTGATTGGTTGCGCACCCAAGGCATCGAGCCTAAATTCATGACATGGGAAGAGCGCGACGCGTAAGGCCGTGCCTCAGACTAAAACCGCTTGATTGAAGAAATAATGGAGACAGCATGAGCCTTGAATTTGACATTGAGCTTGATACATGTGGCCTCAATTGCCCTTTGCCCATCTTGAAAGCCAAGAAATCACTCACGGCCATGCAATCGGGACAAGTGCTGAAAGTCATGTCCACAGATCCTGGTGCGCAACGTGACTTTGAAGCGTTTGCCAAGCAAACGGGCAATGAGTTGTTACTGCAAGA
The DNA here is from genome assembly GCA_964201905.1 of Limnohabitans sp. Taxonomy (GTDB): domain Bacteria; phylum Pseudomonadota; class Gammaproteobacteria; order Burkholderiales; family Burkholderiaceae_C; genus Limnohabitans_A. The sequence continues at coordinate 3,625 of CAXNGF010000025.1, forward strand.
AACCGATGGCGAGCGTTTCCTCATTTGGATGAAGCGACGCTGATGAAAAAAGTTTCCTGAGCGAAGCTTTTTTCAGTTGACAGATAGCTGTTTCAGAGCTTCAGTGTTTTGAGATAAGTCCTGAACGATTCACCAACTTGCGGGTGCTCTAAGGCCAACTCAACAGTCGCCTCTAAGAAACCCTCTTTGCTACCGCAGTCGTATCGTTTGCCTTCGTATTGAAATGCGTAAACAGCTTCACGAGATTTCAATCTGGCGATGGCGTCGGTGAGTTGAATCTCGCCTCCCACACCTGTTGGCTGGTTTCTAATTTCTTCGAAAATGCCAGGCGTGAGAATGTACCGACCGGCAACGCCCATTCGCGATGGGGCATTTTCAGGAGAGGGTTTTTCGACAATTTGTTCAACTCGAATCAATTGTTTGCCCGCTGATTCACCCGCCACAATGCCGTAGCGTTTCACATGTTCGAGGGGCACTTCTTGAACAGCCAGGATGGAGCGACCTTGTTGCTCATAGGCCTTGACCATTTGGGCCAACACAGAAGGGCCGCCTTTGAGGCCGACCATCAGGTCATCTGCCAGCAGGACTGCGAAGGGCTCAAGGCCTACCATGGCTTCAGCACACAGAACAGCGTGTCCCAGACCCAGCGATCGGGGTTGCCTGACATAGGCGCAAACCATGTCATCTGGTTGCACCGATCGAACCAATTTAAGCAACTCTTCTTTGTGCGCACTTTCGAGCTCGGTTTCGAGTTCGTAGGCTGTGTCGAAATGATCTTCAATGGCGCGTTTGCTGCGCCCAGTGACAAAGATCATGTGGCGTACGCCAGCAGAGTAAGCCTCTTCAACGGCATATTGAATGAGAGGCTTGTCGACGACAGGCAACATCTCTTTAGGTGCCGCTTTGGTGGCAGGCAGAAAGCGAGTTCCCAATCCGGCCACAGGGAAAACTGCTTTTCTAATGCTCGGTTGTGCGTTCATTTGAAGTTTCTTTTTAATTTCAACTTAACTTTTTTGAAAATACCACACTTGGGTGACAGCGTTGTTTCATTATTTGGCGGGTGAGGCTTCTAATTGCAAAAGTTGAGCTTTCATTTTGCTCAAGGCTGCTTCAAAATCAGCCACACGCTTACGCTCTTGTTCAATCACGGCGGGCGGTGCTTTGGCCACAAAGGCTTCGTTGCTAAGCTTGCCATGGGCCTTGCTTATTTCACCTTCAAGACGTGCCACTTCTTTGCTGAGACGAATCTTTTCAGCCGCCACATCCACTTCCATGAACAAACAGAGGCGAGCCTCGCCTACGACGGCCACGGGAGCTGCTGCTGCTGCTTTGGCCCAGGCTGCTTCGTTGTCAAACACCTTGACTTCACTCAACTTGGCAAGGGCTTGGAGTACTGGGCCTACAGCTTTCATCAAGTCAGAATCGCCCAACACATACAGAGGCAACTTGGTGGCAGGTGAGACACTCATCTCGCCGCGCAAATTGCGACAAGCATCGACCAAGGTTTTGAGCTTGGCCACGTGGGCTTCGGCTGGTTCGTCAATGCGTTCTGCTTGCGAAACAGGATAGGCCGCGATGCTGACGGAAGGGCCTGCACGACCCGCCACAGGCGCTACTTTTTGCCATAACTCTTCAGAGATAAAAGGCGTGATGGGGTGGACCATACGCAGAATGGTTTCCAAGGTGCGAATGAGCGTGCGGCGAGTTGCTCGCTGTTGCGATGCATCTCCGGTGTTGATTTGCACCTTGGCAATTTCCAAATACCAATCGCAGAACTCGTTCCAAACGAAGTCATAAATAACGTTGGCTACGTTGTCCAAACGGTACTCGGCAAAGCCTTTGGCCACATCGGCTTCCACGCGTTGTATCTTGGAGGAGATCCAGCGATCGGCTTGGCTGAAACTCATGTAGCCATGGGCTGGGCCACCTACTGCGCATTCTGCTTTGGTGTGTTCCTTAAGGCCGCAGTCTTGTCCCTCGCAGTTCATCAGTACAAAGCGTGTGGCGTTCCATAGTTTGTTGCAAAAGTTGCGATAGCCTTCGCAGCGCTTGCTGTCAAAGTTGATGCTACGTCCTAACGAGGCCAATGCCGCAAAGGTAAATCGCAACGCATCTGCGCCATAGGCTGGGATGCCTTCAGGGAATTCTTTTTGCGTGTTCTTGCGCACCTGAGGCGCAGTTTCGGGTTTGCGCAAACCTTGTGACCGCTTTTCCAACAAGGGCTCTAAGGAAATACCGTCGATCAAATCTACAGGATCGAGCACATTGCCTTCAGACTTGCTCATCTTCTTGCCTTGTGCATCGCGCACCAAGCCATGGATATAGACATGCTTGAAGGGTACACGGCCTGTAAAGTGAGTTGTCATCATGATCATTCTGGCCACCCAGAAGAAGATGATGTCGTAGCCTGTGACCAATACAGAGGAGGGTAAGTACAAATCGTAGTCTTGTGTTGTGTCTTTGTCTGAAGTGGCCAAAGCATCAGGCCAACCCATGGTAGAAAAGGGAACCAAAGCCGAGGAATACCAAGTATCTAAAACATCTTCGTCCCGCTTCAGTTTTTTTTCTGCGCCAGCTTGTGCTTGCGCTAGTGCCTCCGACTTGGCCACGTACACATTGCCGTCTTCGTCGTACCAAGCGGGAATTTGATGGCCCCACCACAGCTGACGTGAGATGCACCAGTCTTGGATGTTGTTCATCCACTGGTCGTAGGTGTTGACCCAGTTTTCAGGCACAAAACTAACTTGACCCGTATGCACCGCGTCAATGGCTTTTTGCGCAATACTTTTACCTGTTGGGTCTTGCGGGCTGACCTTGTTCACGGCCACAAACCACTGGTCTGTGAGCATGGGCTCTACGACTTGGCCGGTGCGTGCGCAAATGGGCAGCATCAATTTGTGAGGCTTGATTTCAATCAGCAAGCCCTGCGCTTCTAAGTCTTTGATCACGGCCTTGCGGGCCACAAAGCGGTCCATGCCTTGGTAGGCTTTGGGGCCATTTTCGTTGACTGCAGCGGTGAGTGTGAAGATGGTGATCAGCGGCAGGTTGTGACGCATAGAACATGCGTAGTCGTTGGCGTCGTGGGCGCCCGTGATCTTCACGCAACCGGAGCCAAATTCCCGGTCAACAAAGTCGTCGGCAATGATAGGAATTTGGCGATCACACAAGGGCAGGTCTACTTTTTTACCTACCAAATGTTTGTAGCGATCGTCTTCCGGGTGAACGGCCAAGGCACCGTCGGCCAGCATGGTCTCAGGGCGGGTGGTGGCAATGGTCATGCCCTTTTGCATGACGCCATCAATGAGTTGAGGACCCTCTGTAAACGGGTACAAAATGTAATGCATCTTGCCGTCAGCTTCGGTGTTTTCCACTTCCAAATCAGACACCGCACTTTGCAATACAGGGTCCCAGCTGACCAAACGCTTGCCGCGGTAGATCAGGCCTTGCTCGTACAACTTCACAAATGTTTCGGACACTACTTTGGACAACTTTTCGTCCATGGTGAAGTACTCTCGCGTCCAGTCCACGCTGTCGCCCATGCGGCGCATTTGCTGTGTGATGGTGTTGCCCGATTGCTCTTTCCATTCCCATACTTTAGACACAAAGTTTTTGCGCGCTTCGAACGGTGTGGGACCCATCTCGTGGCGGCTAATGCCTTGGCCTTGAAGCTGGCGCTCCACCACAATTTGCGTGGCAATGCCCGCGTGGTCGGTGCCTGGAATCCAAGCCGTGTTAAAGCCCATCATGCGGTGGTAGCGTGTGAGGCTGTCCATGATGGTTTGGTTGAAAGCATGGCCCATGTGCAGGGTGCCAGTCACATTGGGGGGCGGCAATTGAATGGCAAAGTTGGGTGCGCCAGATTGTGCCACTTGGCTGCCACGGTGCCCTGCAACGCCATAGCCACGCTTTTCCCATTCAGGGCCCCAATGGGCTTCAAGCGCTGCAGGCTCAAAAGACTTGGACAGGCTCTCAAGGCCAGGTTGCTGGATTGCGGGTGTGGTCTCGTTGCTCATGGGCTGGGTATTTAGAGATTGCCAAGAGGCAATGTCAAGAATGAACTAAAGCCATGATTTTACTGGGCTAGCGCTCAGTTTTTGAGGGTAAAAACAGGATCTGGCTTAGTTCTTTGCCGATTCAATGCAATCTCGGAGCACCGACGCATCGCCCACCTGATTGGCCAGTAGCAAAATCAGGCGCATATTTAGAAGCTCAGATTGTTCTGTGCTCAGCCCTTCATGCGCATTCAGCAATTGCTCATAAAAGCCGTCGGCGTCTTGCAAGTTGAGTTCTGTTTTCATCATGGTCAATCCGAATTTCATCCAAGGCACAAAGAAGTGGCCACAGTGGCAATCAAATCACCGTTCACACCTTGGCCGGTGTCTGCTAAATAACCATCCGGTCGAATGATTGCCCAGCCGCTGGTCGTTGCCACTGCGCAGGCACTTTTCAAATGACCTTGCTTATCACAAATGTGTTCGCGGGCTTGTGAGATGTCACCTTTGGCAAGAACCTGAACGCAACGAATAGGCAAACCAGAGCTGCTGAGTTCCTGAAGTCGTTTAAGAGATGCTTTGGATTGTTTTCCAAACACCAAAATGAGCAAGCGGCCATCGGCCCACTGCAGCAGGTCGTTCAGTGCGCCCGTTTTTCCTGGACGCCATTGAATCTTGACGTTTTGAACCGAGGTGCCCCCGTTGTTGCCGCAGACTCTGGAGCCGCGGTATGTATTGGCGACAGCCATGCGTCCGGTGTTGATCAGCGAACGAGCAAAAGGAAACTGCTTGGCCAAGCTGATGGTGGCTTTTCGAAAGGCTCGTTCGACGCCATCTGCGGGCCTTAAAAAACGGGCTGTGCGACGCGTGACTTTCACGTTTTCTTGCGCAGCTTCTAGACGCTCGTCGTTGTAACTTTCAAGCAGTGCTTCGTCGGCATGACCGCGCAACACCGCTGCCAGTTTCCAGGCTAAGTTGTCGGCATCGGCCACGCCGGTGTTGCCACCGCGTGCGCCAAAAGGGTTCACAATTTTGGCGGTATCGCCCATAAAAAATACCCGTCCCATGCGCAAGGTGGTGAGGCACTGACTCTTGTAGGCATAAGGGCCCACCCACACAATATCAACCTTCACCTCCTTGCCAAATTGACGCTCTAAGCGCTCGCGCACCACGTCTTCACGACTGATGTAAGCAGCATCGGCATTGGGGGCCATTTGATAATCAATTCGCCACACATCATCTGCCATCAGATGCTGCCAAACTGCACGGTTTTCATTGAAGGGTGCTTCAATCCAAGTCTGGCGCTCGGTAGGGGGGTGTGTGTCAAAGCGCACATCGGCAATGCACCAACGGTCATCGCCTTTTTTGCTTTCCATGCCTACCCCTGTCCATGCGTGAAACGGGGTGTGCGATCCCGTGGCATCGATCACATGGCCAGCTTGCAGTTGGTAGGTGCCTTCTGGTGTTTCAACGCTGAGGGTTGCAAAGTCTTTGTTTTGCTTGAAGGCAGTGACGCGTGATTGCCAGCGTAAATCGACAGAACCCAGTTCTTGAATTCGCTCTACCAAGTAGCCTTCAATGTAAAACTGTTGAATGTTGATGAAGGCCGGTTGCTCTGAAAGACTGAAATTACTTTGTTGCTTGAGGTCGAAGTTGTAGACTTCGTCGTTTCCAGCAAACGTGCGTCCGACACTCCACTGAATCCCTTTTTTGGCAATCCGATCAAACACGCCCAGTTTTTGAAAAATCTCCAATGATTTTTGGGTGTAGCAAATGCCGCGCGAGGAGGCACCCTTCACCCCAACGGTGTTGTCTTCGTCTAATAAAACGGCCTTGATACCCAAGTTGGCCAATGCGCAAGCCAAAGTCAGACCCGTAATGCCGCCCCCCACAATGACAACCGCATGTCGCAAAGTTTTGTTGTGTACCAACTCAGGTGGTTTGACGAAAGGATATTCGGGCAAGGCGTAGCCTGTGCCTTGCGTGAACTCATAGCCATTGGTGAACTGAACGTCTTGAAAGCTGGATGTATTCATGGTTTTAACGCATCCCAACTTTGACATTGCCAAAAACCGATTGCGCTTCTCGGGGTAAGCAGCGCCAGTATTGTTCGCTGGCTTGCACAACGCCACCCAATTCGGCAGCCGCTTGCCATGCCCATCGAGGGTTGAACAAGAAGGCTCTGGCAAAGGCAATCAGGTTGGCATCGCCGCGCTGCAAAATAGCCTCGGCTTGTTGTGCTTGCGTAATCAAGCCCACTGCAATGGTCGGTAGGCCAGATTTGTCTTTGACTGTTTTGGCAAATGGCACTTGGTACTCAGGGCCAATTGCAATTTTTTGTTGAGCGGCAACCCCGCCTGAAGAAATATGGACAAAGTTAGCGCCTGCATCTTTCAAACGCACAGACAAGTCTGCTGTTTCCTCAGGGTTCCAGCCACCTTCAACCCAGTCGGTGGCCGAAATGCGAATACCTAAAACGCCATTGAACTTAGCCCGTACGGCGTCAAAAATTTCTCGAACAAAGCGTGTGCGATTGTCAAAATGACCACCGTAGGCATCGGTTCTTTTGTTTGAAATGGGCGATAAAAACTGATGCAGCAAATAACCGTGAGCCGCATGGAGTTCAACCATTTCAATGCCCATTTCTTGCGCACGCTCAGCTGTTTTCACAAAAGCGTTTTTGATGCGATCAAGCCCTGCAGCATCCAATTCTGCAGGTGGTGATTCAGTTGCCAAGTGTGCCAATGCGCTAGGCGCTACCGGTTGCCAACCCTCGTGTGCCGCATCAAGCAGTTGTCCGCCATGCCAAGGGGCGGCGCTGGATGCCTTGCGACCTGCGTGGCTAATTTGAATGGCAACCGGCACGTGAGGAGCCAGTTTTCGAGCGCGGCTTAATTTGTCTTGCAAAGCTTCTGCAGTAGCGTCATTCCACAAACCCAAACAACCTGGGCTGATGCGACCTTCTTCGGTCACAGCGGTGGCCTCTAGAATGACCAAGCCTGCGCCACTGTTAAGCAAAGACGTCCAGTGGGCCAAATGCCAATCGGTGGCTTGGCCGTGATCGGCTGAATACTGGCACATGGGTGCAACCACGATGCGATTGGCCAAATTGAGGGGGCCGTTGGGGGCGGGCAGCTGATACTCAGAAAAAAGAAGACTCATGATGGTTTACTTCGAGTTGGCGGTCTTAAATGCTTTGCGATCAAGATAGACTCAATTTGAGGCTAATGCCTTTGCCTGCAAAGTACTGTCACCTGCAAGATAATTGAGACATTAAAGGATTTTTCGCATGTTGCTTCTATTGTCTCCTGCTAAATCGTTGGATTACGACTCCCCGGCTGAGGGAGTACCTCACACCTTGCCTCAATTCGTCGCGGAATCCGCAGAATTGATAGAGGTATTGAAACATAAAACGCCAGTGCAAATTTCTGAACTCATGGATTTGAGCGACAACTTGGCAGCACTTAACGTGGCCAGATATGAAGCTTGGCGGCCTAAATTTACGGCTAAAAACTCAAAACAAGCGGTATTGGCTTTCAACGGCGACGTTTATGAGGGCTTAGAAGCCAAATCTTTGAAGCCTAAAGACCTTGAGTGGGCGCAAGACCACGTTTGTATTCTGAGTGGCTTGTATGGCATTTTGCGTCCCCTAGATTGGATGCAACCCTATCGCTTGGAAATGGGAACAGCCCTGACCAATTTGCGTGGCAAAAATTTGTACCAATTTTGGGGCGCAAGCATCTCGCAGCATCTCAACGCTCAGTTGGCAAAAGATAAAACGCCCGTGGTCATCAATTTGGCCTCGCAAGAGTATTTCAAGGTTGTCGATCAAAAGGTTTTAAAGGCGCGGGTCATTGAATGCGTGTTTGAAGAATTCAAAGGCGGCAAGTACAAAGTGATCAGTTTTTTTGCAAAACGCGCGCGTGGGTTGTTAGCGCGCTATGCCATTCAGAAACACATTCAAAATCCGGAAAAGTTGAAAGAATTCAATTTAGAAGGCTACGCCTACGCTGCCTCTGAGTCTGATACCAATCGTTGGGTTTTCCGACGCCGTGAAAAAGGTGCGGTATGAACCTGCCAGAGCAATCACAGTTAGGCAAAAATAGCGCCTATGTCGATCAATACAATGCGTCCCTGTTGTTTCCTATTCCACGTGCTGTCAAGCGCGAAGAGTTGGGCGTTCTAGGTTCACCCATTTTCTTTGGCGCTGATTTGTGGACAGCGTTTGAACTCTCTTGGCTCAACCTGAAGGGCAAACCTCAAGTGGCCATTGCGCACATCATGGTGCCAGCGGAAAGCACGCACATCATTGAAAGCAAATCTTTCAAGCTTTACTTGAACAGCTTCAATGCCACGCAATTTGTAGATATGCAAGCGGTGCGTGATTGCATGCGAGAAGATCTAGATACGGCTCTGTGGCATGGCGGCAATATTCTGGCCCGCTGTGGCGTTAAAATAATTTTGCCTGAAGAGTTTGACAAAGAGCCTGTCCAAGAACTAGATGGGCTCAATCTAGACCGCATGGACATTGAGTGCGCCCACTATCAGCCTGCACCTGAGTTGCTGAAAGCTCAAAAAGATGAAGCGCCCGTGACCGAAACATTTGTGAGTCACTTGCTCAAAAGCAATTGTTTGGTCACTGGCCAACCCGATTGGGGTAGCGTTCAAATCTCATACTCAGGCGATCAAATTGATCAGGCGGGATTGCTCCAATACATTGTGAGTTTTCGAAATCACAATGAGTTTCATGAGCAGTGTGTAGAGCGCATTTTCATGGACATTTGGACGCGTTGCAAACCACTCAAGTTGTCTGTCTATGCGCGCTACACAAGGCGAGGCGGCTTGGACATCAATCCCTGGCGCACCAGTCACCCGCAATCACCACCGCCCAACATTCGCACGGCAAGACAGTAAGGCAAGCATTTTTGCAAAGTCTTTGTGCGGCAGTAGAAGTGTCAAATTAGCCCAGAGCTTTGAAGCCCTTTAGTGGTGCCAGTGGCGGGAACTTGGCAGGTCGTTTTTCTTTGGCCGCCACAATGGCTTCGCGAATGTGCGGGTTGCTCCAGATAGCGCCCTGCAACCAAGCCATTTGGCGCAGGCTGTCTTCTACGCTGTGATCGCGCGCATAGTTCAGTGCTTGTTTGGTACCCCAAATGGCCACGGGTGGCTTGCTGGCCATTTCTTTGGCGCAGGTCAGCGCGCCTGCCACCAGGGCCTCTTGAGTTTCAAACACGTGGGTCACTAGGCCATGTTTCAGGGCGTTCTCGGCACTCAAGCGACGGCCGGTGTAGGCCAATTCTTTGACCAAGCCCATGGGCAACAATTTGGGCAAACGTTGAAGTGTGCCCACATCGGCCACCATGCCAATGTTGATTTCCTGAATGCAGAAAAAGGCGTCGTGCGAGGCATAGCGAATGCAGCATGCGGTCACCATGTCGACAGCCCCGCCACTGCAGCCCCCGTGAACAGCGGCAATAACCGGAATGCGCATGCTTTCCAGCAAAGTGAA